>DAIDBG010000078.1 GCA_027310225.1 bacterium
CATCCCAAGAGGTCAAGGGCGGTACGAGTAGTTGCCGAGAGGTGAATTTTGAATCCCTGTGCGACGGAGTACCGGTCAGGCGGTTCAGCGCCCAGCCAGATGTCATGGTCTCTGGTCTGCCATCCTTGCGGTAGCAGCTCCCGGAGACGGTCAGAGTACACGGGGGAGCGCGAGTGCCGCCCCATTCTCTCGAAGAGAGCTATTGTCTGAAAGTGTGGAATTAAGCGGAAGGCGGTGACACCTTCTCGGGTGAGACCATCACCCGCCGGAGCATCCGGCCACGAAAAGGAGCCACCGCCCGATGAAGAAGATGACGATCGCGACCGGCGCGTCAAGCGTGTCGACGCCGGTGTGGGACACCCTCGAGACGTTTGCGCGTACACACGTCCAGGGATTCATTCAGCAGCTCTTGGAGGATGAAGTGACGGAGTTGCTGGGCCGCGCGAAGTCGGAACGCCGACGGGCGGTCGATGCGCCGGTGGGCGCGCGCAACGGGCACGGGAAGCCGCGGCAGCTCGCCCTGCTGAACGGCACGATCACGGTCCGCCGCCCGCGCGTGCGCGAGGTGGAGGAGCGCTTCGTGAGTCGGCTGCTGCCGCTGTTTCAGCGGCGCACGCGGGAAGTCAGCGCGCTGTTGCCCGAGCTCTACCTGCATGGGCTGGCCCTCGGCGATTTCGAGCTGGCGTTGCGGGGACTGCTGGGGGACGCGGCGCCGCTCTCCGCGAGTTCGCTCGTGCGGCTCAAGGCCACCTGGCAGGCGCAGTACGCCGCGTGGCAGCAGCGCGATCTGAGCGCGCTCAAGCTCGTCTACCTCTGGGCCGACGGCGTGTACGTGAAGGCCGGCCTCGAGGATGGCAAAGCGGCCCTCCTCGTGCTCCTGGGCGCGGATGCCGAGGGACGCAAGCATGTGCTCGCGGTCGCGAGCGGGCAACGCGAGTCCACGGAGAGCTGGGCCGCCGTCCTGCGCGATCTCAAGCGGCGGGGCCTGCGCGCCCCGAAGCTCACGATCGCGGACGGCCATCTCGGGATCTGGGGCGCCCTCGCGGCGGTCTATCCGGAGAGCGCGGAACAGCGGTGCTGGAACCACAAACTCCGCAACGTGCTCGACGTGGTGCCGACGAAGCACCAGGCGGAGGTGAAAGCGGCGCTGCAGGCGATCGCCGGGGCCGCGTCCGAGCGGGCGGCCACGGCGCTGCGCGACACCTTCGCGCGCACCTATCGCCGCGCCCATCCGAAGGCCGTCGAACGCCTCGAGCACGACTGGGAACGCATGGTGGCGTACTACGCCTTCCCGCAGGAGCACTGGACCCACCTGCGCACCACGAACCCGATCGAGTCGCCCTTCGCCGCCGTCCGCTTGCGTACCACCGCCGCCAAGCGATTCAAGGTCGTCGAGAACGCCACGGCACTGATCTGGAAAACGCTCCTCGTCGTCGAGCAACACTTCCGCAAGCTGAACGCCCCGCACCTCTGCACCCGCGTCTACGAAGGCGCTTCCTTCCGCGACGGGATTCCCACCACCACCATCACCACGACCACCGCGGCACCCCGAAAGCTGCGCGCCGCCTGACGCTCATTTACACACTTCTTGACAAGAACTCCGAGGTACCGGGCGTTGTGACTCTGGACCTGAATGAACGGCTGAATCGCGTCGAGATTGGTATCCGGATCAATGACTGGACTGTGCTGCGCCGTGCCCTGCCCGGGCGCATCGCTGCTTGGGGCGTCGACACAACAGCTGTTGTGTACCGGCCCGTCACGACAATCGTCACCGACGCGATCCCAATGTCGGCAAGGACGGCCAGGCGCACTCCGACTTACCTCACAGATGGCTTCGGCGCGATGGTCGGGGGAATCGCTATTGAGTCGACGGGTGGT
>DAIDBG010000079.1 GCA_027310225.1 bacterium
TCCATGCTCTGCGCGCGCGAGATGCGCGGCAGCAGCTCCATGGCGAAGGCGGTGACCCCCTTCGCGGCAAGCGCCTGCGCAGACTGCTTGTCGTGGGGATTGAGCAGGCCGATGAGTATCTGGCCGGAGCGCATTTGCCCCAGCTCGCCGTCCGCGGGCGCGCGCACCTTGAGCACGATGTCGGCCTGGCCGTAAACGTCCGCGGCCGAGGGCACGATCTTCGCGCCGGCGGCTGCGAACTGCTCGTCGGGTATGTTCGCTCCCGCGCCCGCACCGGACTGCACGAGCACGGCATGGTGGCCCGGTGCCGTGATTTTTTTTACGGTCTCCGGCGTCGCCGCCACGCGCGTTTCACCGGCGTGCGTTTCCGCCGGAATGCCAAGCTTCATTCTGAGGGCCTCGAAGAATTCTCCCTGCTCCGCGCCCTGTGCCGAGACGCGGTGGAAGCCGGCATTATAAGGGAAAAAAAGGCCGTTCTATTGATGTGAATCAAACTCTGGCTGCGTATCTTCCCGGCTCTTGTTCCGACGTCGCATCGCAGATGGAAGGATGAACGTGGAAGGATGACCCCTCACGCTTCGCGCGAGATCCAATCAGGTCCCGGCCTTTCGTTACCTACGGCCGGAAGCAGCTCATACCTGGATCACACGCGTAGCGTGGGGGCATCCTTCATCCTTCAGGTCTTGACGGCGCGGAGGAATTCCGCGCGCGCCTTCGCGCCCGCCATCATGAAGGAGAGATCGGACCCGCTCAGGATGAAGCGCATGCCGAGGCCGATGTACCTTTGCATGAGCGGGGGATCGTAGACCCCGCCCATGCCCGGAAACTTTCCGTGCGTGCGGCACGCCGCGATCACCTTCTTGTATGCGCCCTCGATTCCGGGATCGGTGAACTTGCCCGGAATCCCCATTTCCGCGCACAGGTCGTTGGTTCCGATGAGCAGCACGTCAACGCCCTCGACTTGCGCGATCGCCTCCGCGCCGGCAATTGCCTTGGGCGTCTCGAGCATGACGACGACCAGCGTCTCCGCGTTGGCGATGCGCGTCGCCTCGCCGATCGGCACGCTGCGGAAGGCGAGCTGCGGCTGCGCGCCTGCGACCGAGCGATGGCCGAGCGGCGGGTAGCGGCACGCGTCCGCGATGCGCCGCGCCTCCTCCACGGTCTCTACGTGCGGCGCGACGATGCCCTGCGCGCCGTTGTCGAGCAGGCGCGAGGCGTGATAGTGCTCGTGCCCTGGCACGCGCACGATGGGCGTGATGCCGGCGCCGAGCGAGGCCATCGCGAGCTGCGCGGCGAGGTCCACGTCCATCGAGCTGTGCTCCATGTCGATGAAGAGCCAGTCGAAGCCGCAGGTCCTGGCGATGGTCGCGATGTCCACTGTGCGTCCCTGGCGCACGCCCATGCCGAGCGCGAGCTCGCCGGCCGCGAGCCGGCGCCTGGCGTGATTGGGGTAGGAGTCCATGTCTTCTTTCGAGTAGTTGGAGATGGCAGCGGCATTGTAGCGTAGCCGCGACCGGCTACGCTCGAAGGATGAAGGATGAACGTGGAAGGATGACTCCACGCTACGCGTGTGAACCTGATGCCCCTCCCTTCCACTCACGTCCGGTCGGTAAACGTCCGGGTATGAAACGCTTCCGGCCGCAGGTAACGAAAGGCCGGGACCTGGTTGGATCTCGCGCGAAGCGCGAGGGGTCATCCTTCCACGTTCATCCTTCATCCTTTCTTCTTCCTTCATCCCTCATCCTTCTATAATGCGGTCATGGCCTCGATCCGCGTCTTGTCCGAATTGCTGGTGAGCCAGATCGCGGCCGGCGAAGTCGTCGAGCGCCCCGCCTCCGCCCTCAAGGAGCTGCTCGAAAACAGCCTCGACGCGGGCGCGCAGGCGATCACCGTCCAGCTCGCGGGCGGCGGCACCAAGCTCATCAAGGTCGCCGATGACGGCGGCGGCATCGCGCGCGACGAATTGCGGCTCGCGCTCGCGCGCCACGCCACCAGCAAGATCGAATCGCTCGAGGAGCTCGAGCGGGTGGCGAGCCTCGGCTTCCGCGGCGAGGCGCTGGCGAGCATCGCCGCCGTCGCGCACGTGACGCTCACCAGCCGCCGCGGCGGCGAGCAGCACGCCTGGGCCGTGTCCGCGAGCGGCCCGGACGTCTCGCGCGCCGGGCCCGCCGCGCTCGCCGGCGGAACCAGCGTCGAGGTGCGCGACCTCTACTTCAATACCCCGGCGCGCCGCAAGTTCCTCAAGTCCGAAGCGACCGAATATGCGCATTGCCAGGAAGCCTTCCGGCGCATCGCGCTTTCCCGCCCGGAGGTCGCGTTCGCGCTGGAGCACAACGGGCGCGTTCAGGAGAACCTGAAGCCGGGCTCGCTGCGCAGCCGCATCGGCGCACTGCTCGGCGAGGAATTCCACGACGCCGCGCTCGCGCCCGACGAATCGAGCAGCGGATTGCGCCTGTCCGGCGCGATCGGGCTCCCGGCGCACGCGCGCGCGAGCCGCGAGGCCCAGTATTTCTTCGTCAACGGCCGCTTCGTTCGCGACAAGCTCGCCGCGCACGCCATCCGCCAGGCCTACCAGGACGTGCTGCACCATGAGCGCCATCCGGCCTACGTCCTGTTCCTCGAGGTTCCGCCGGGCCAGGTGGACGTGAACGTTCATCCCGCGAAGACGGAGGTGCGCTTCCGCGACGCACGCGCGGTGCATCAGTTCATCTTTCACGCGCTCCACCGCACGCTCGCGCAGTCGGTCGCGGGAGCGGCGCCCGCGGCGCGCAGCGAATCCGTCCCGGCCGCCGCGCCGCCACGGGCATTTGCCGCCGGCGGGACGGGCAACATGGCGCTCGGGCTGGCCGAGCCGTCGGCGTTCTACGAGACCCTGTTCGGGCGAAGCTCCGGCGCCCCGGCGCCGGCCCTGCCCGACACCGGCGGCCACGACGAGGCGCCGCTCGGATTCGCGCTGGCGCAGCTCTCCGGCGTCTACGTGCTGGCGCAGAACCGGCACGGCCTGGTGATCGTGGACATGCACGCCGCGCACGAGCGCATCATGTATGAGAAGCTGAAGGGCGCGCTGGAGCGGCAGGAGATCCCGATGCAGCCGCTGCTCGTGCCGGTGACCTTTCCCGCCGAGGCGCTCGACGTCGCGACCGTCGAGGAGCATGCGGAGGTCCTGCGCGCGGTCGGCTTCGAACTCGCGGCCGCCTCGCCCGCCTCGCTCGTCGTGCGCGCCGTGCCGGCGCCGCTCGCCGACGCGGACGCGCGCCCGCTCGTGAGCGATGTGCTGCGCGAGATCCGCGAGTACGGCGCAAGCCGCGTCCTGACCGAACGGCGCAACGAGCTGCTCGGAACGATGGCGTGCCACGCCGCCGTGCGCGCGAACCGAAAGCTGACGCTGCCCGAGATGAACGCGCTGCTGCGCGAGATGGAGGAGACCGAGCGCTCCGGCCAGTGCAACCACGGCCGGCCGACGTGGCACCAGATAACGGTCGCTGAACTGGACAAATTGTTCATGCGCGGGCGATAGCCGCGCACGAGCAGCGCCCGTTATCTGGCGCCAAGGGATGAGGGCTGAGGGATGAAGAAGAGCCGCTCAAGCAGACCACGGTCCGCCGGCAAAAAGCGCAGGGCAAAGCCAGGTGTGGCGTCGAAGAAATCTACCGCCCCGCGCGGCACCGAGAAATCCAACTCGAGCAGTGCGCCGGCTGTATCTGCTGCGTCCTCATCCCTCCATCCTCCGCCCTCATCCCTGATAACGGAGCTTGCGCCGCGGCCCGCTCCTCAGCCCTCATCCCTCCGCCCTCAGCCTTCGGCAAAATCGCCACCGGCGATTTTGCTGATGGGCCCGACCGCAAGCGGCAAGACCACCGTCGCAGTCCGCCTCGCGCGGACGCTGCCGTGCGAGATCATCAGCGTGGACTCGGCCCAGGTCTATCGGGGCATGGACATCGGCACCGCCAAGCCGGACGCGGCGCTGCTGCGGGAGGCGCCGCACCATCTGCTCGATGTCATCGAGCCGCACGAGAACTATTCCGCGGCGCGGTTCCGCGACGACGCGCTGGCGTTGATGCGGGAGATCACGGAGCGCGACCGTATTCCCCTGCTGGTCGGGGGCACCATGCTCTACTTCAAGGCGCTCACCGAGGGACTCAACGAGCTGCCGGAAGCCGATCCCGTGATCCGGCTGATGATAGACACCATGGCCCTCGAACAGGGCTGGCCCGCCGTGCACGCGAAGCTCGCGCGGGTGGACCCGGAAACGGCGGCGCGGCTCGAGCCGAACGACACCCAGCGCATCCAGCGCGCCCTGGAGGTTTACTACCTCGCCAACAAGCCGATGTCGGAGCTGCTGAAGAAGCCCAAGTACGTTTACTTCCCGTACACGCCGATCAAGATCTCGCTCGCACCCAGCGACCGCGAGGTCCTGCACCTGCGCATCGCGCGGCGCTTCGACGCCATGCTCGAAGCGGGGCTGGTGACGGAGCTGAAGAAGCTGCGCGAGGAATACCCCCTCGAAGCCGCGTTGCCGTCGATGCGCTGCGTCGGCTACCGCCAGGCGTGGGATTTTCTCCACGGCCGCATCGACGCGGCGGCGCTGCGCGAGCAGGGCATCGCCGCCACCCGCCAGCTCGCCAAACGCCAGCTCACCTGGCTGCGCGCGATGGAAGACGTGACGGAATTCGACTGCCTGGCCGACGATGTCGCGGACCGGGTTCTGGAATACCTGCGGCGCGAGCTCGAAGCCCTGATGGCCAGCGGCTAGGAGCCCGCGCGGCAGACAGGGGGACGCGATCGGTGACTGACACGCCGTCGCAGCCGGCGCGAAGCGGGCGCGGGCTCCTGACGCTTATCGCAAATCGTCCGGTGCGCTGGCCACCCCCCTCGCAGCGGCGAGCGTAAAAACCGCCGGCCGCTATTTCCTGAACTCGTAAACCTTGCCGCGCTCCTGATCGAGGATCGGGATGTTGATCCCCATCGAGTCGAGCACGGCGCGTACGTCGGAGGTCGTGACCGCTCCTGCGGGGGGCTTGATGCGATGGTGGTGCGGCAGCAGCGTCTTCAGGTTCGGGCTCTTGGCTGCGACCAGCTTGATCGCCATGCCGATGTCCTGCGGGTCGCTCGTCGGGCCCATCAGGAAAATCATGGCGTCGGGCCGGTAGGCCTCGGCCCACATCGCCATGTCCTGCGTCGCGGCCGAGCTTCCCGGGAAGTACACGGTGTAGCCGTTCTCGAACGTGATCATGAAACCGGCGGCGGCGCCGCCGTAGATCGGCGCGCGCTCGAATGCGGCGTCGCGTCCGGAGCCCGATCCGTGAACCGATCCGACCACGCGTACCGTGATCCCTTCCCACACGAACCGGGTGCCCGGATTGCGCCGGAGGACCTGCGCTTCCGGCACGCCCTTGGTCGTGAACCACGTTCCCAGCTCGAACGGCGTCACCACCCTCGCACCCGTCGCCTTGGCAATCGCGATGGTGTCACCGATCTCGTCGCCGTGGCCGTTCGGGACCAGGATCAGGTCCGCGCGGGTGATGTCGTCGAGCCTGACCGAGGCATCCGCATTGCCCGTGATGAAGGGATTGATCAGAATCACCTTGCCCTTGGGCGAGGTAAAACGGAAGAACGACCAGCCGAACCATTCCATCTTGACGGACGGGGCCTGGGCGCGGGCGACCGGCACCCAGGTCAACGAAGCCGCGGCGAACAGCGCCGCGGTGAACAGGACGGCGGCTACGGCAACGGGCCGCAGGCGGCCCTCGTGATGCAGAGCGGGCATAGGCATGTCCTCCATCACGACCGTCTTCCTTCCCCGGCCCGCGCGTTCAAGTCAACACTCTGCCGCGTGCGCTGGAATGCGACCCCCGCCAACACCGGTTTCTTTCCCCGGGACGACCGGAAGCTGAAGCCGCAGCGAAGCCCGGGCGCGACGAGATCGCGGTCGCGGATATCGGAAGGCGTGATGGGAAAGAGCCGGCAGACGGCCGGGCGGTCCTCGTAAACCGAGCACAGGCGCGAGCGGGCATCCCAGTGCGGGCACTGGAAGAGCAGGTTGCAGCTCGCGCCGCAACTGGAACAGCCTCCGGCCAGCCCGTGTTTCTGCTGGAGGGCCCGGGCAAGCGGCGGGCACAGGCTGAGGAAGGAACGCCGAATTTTTCCCCGGATGAGGGTCCGGCCGCGCGCGGAGAGCAGTCCGTCGCGCGCCGAGAACGCCGCGGCCACAAACGGTGGGACCCGCTCCAGCACGAGCCAAAAACGGCGCACTGCCCCGAATTTCCAGAGTGTTTCCCGGATACGGACCATCTCCGGCCTCGATCAACTCACCGAGAGCATTTCCGCCGCCCGGCAGCTTGCCGGGCAAACCGCGGCTACGAGCGGCGCGCCGGGCATGCGAGCGGGTCCACGAACGGCAAGCCGCGCCGCCTTTCGAGAACGATGGCGACCGCGAGTATCGCGGTACCGGCCGCCGCGACGTAGATCCGTACCGGCTCGAAGTAGGTCAGCAGGATCTCGCCGCCGAACAGCAGCAGAAGAATCTTGTTGCAGATGGGACAGGCAATGCCAAGAAAGCCAATCACGCCACCCGCGCCCGCCGTGCGGTCGGCTGCGCAGGCCGGACGCCTGACCGCCACGTAGAGACCGGAGAGCACCGAGAGCGCACCGAGCAATGCGATTTCCCACCCGCCGGCGGGCGTCATGCGAATGAACAACGGGTTGTTCCACAGCGCGGAGACGGTGCCGAGACCGCCGAAAGCGAGCAACGCCACGACGGCACCCTTCACCCATTGACGTAAAGACATCTCGGAGAGAAGCACTGGCGGCGGCCTTCTTGCTGCGGGTTGACGCCAGTATACCGCACATCCCGGGAAAAAAACCTTGATGTCACGGACGAGGCAAAGATTGCGGTCGAAAATGCGGTTTGATATATTGTGCGTCGCTTTTATGATATCTCTGGCGAAAAGACTCGTGCTGGCTGCGGTGCTCGCGGTAATGCCGCTGCAGGGGACCGCCGCGACGCTGGCGGGCCTGCTCTGCGACCCTGGAGCGCAGATGCACGGGATGCACGCGAACGACGGGCACGATCG
>DAIDBG010000109.1 GCA_027310225.1 bacterium
CATCCATGGCCGCGGCGGGCAAGGCGTGGTGAGCGCGGCCGAAATGCTCTCCATCGCGGCCTTCAACGAAGGCAAGCACGCGCAGGCTTTCCCGAGCTTCGGCTCGGAGCGTACCGGGGCGCCGGTGGTGGCGTATTGCAGAATCGACGAGCGCGAGATCCGCGTGCGCGAGCCGATCATGCATCCCGACGCGCTCATCATCCAGGACCCGACGCTGCTGCACCAGGTGGACGTGTTCGCCGGGCTCACGCCCGCGGCCTATATTCTCATCAACACCACGCGCAGCTTCGAGGAGCTCGGCATCGGAGAGTTCGTTTCCGGCTTCCGCGCGAAGCGGCTGTGCACGGTCCCGGCCACCGATCTCGCCCTCAAGCACGTCGGCCGCCCGGTGCCGAACGCCGGGCTGCTGGGTGGCTTCGCCGCGGTGAGCGGCCTGCTCACCCTGGACTCGGTCGCCGCGGCGATCCGCGGGAAATTCCCGGACAGGGTGGCCGAGGGCAATATCGCGGCCGCGACCGAGGCCTTTCACATCGTCCGGCGGGAAATGGCGGGGGCGGCGGAACATGTTTAGACAGATCGAAGGCTCGTACGGCGTCGCCGAGGCGGTTGCGCTGTGCCGTCCCGAGGTGATCTGCGCCTACCCGATCTCGCCCCAGACCCACATCGTCGAGGCCCTGGGCGAGATGGTGAAATCGGGCGCGCTGCGGCCCTGCGAGTTCATCAACGTCGAGTCCGAGTTCGCGGCGATGAGCGTGGCGATCGGCGCCTCGGCTGCGGGCGCGCGCGCCTACACCGCGACCGCCAGCCAGGGCCTGCTCTACATGGTGGAGGCGATGTACAACGCCGCCGGCCTGGGGCTGCCGGTGGTCATGACCGTGGCCAATCGCGCAATCGGCGCCCCGATCAACATCTGGAACGACCACAGCGACACCATGTCGCAGCGCGACTGCGGCTGGATCCAGCTCTTCGCGGAGAACAACACGGAAGCGCTCGACCTGCACATCCAGGCGTTTCGCCTGGGCGAGGAGCTGTCGCTGCCGGTGATGGTGTGCATGGACGGCTTCATCCTGACGCACGCCTACGAGCGCGTGAACCTGCCGACCCGGGCGCAGGTGGACGCCTATCTGCCGCCCTATGAGCCGCGCCAGGTGCTCGACCCGCGGGAGCCGGTGTCAATCGGCGCCATGGTCGGGCCGGACGCCTTTGCCGAGGTACGCTACCTCGCGCACGCGAAGCAGATGCAGGCACTCGAGCTCATTCCGCAGCACGCCGCCGAATTCAGGGAGCGGTTCGGCCGCGACTCCGGCGGGCTCACCCATTGCTACCGCTGTGAGGACGCCGAGACCATCGTCGTCGCCCTGGGCTCGGTGCTGGGCACCATCAAGGATACGGCGGACGAAATGCGCGGCGACGGCTTCAGGATCGGCGTGCTGGGCATCACTTCCTTCCGTCCCTTCCCGCTCGCCGCGGTGCGCGAGGCCCTGCGCCACGCCAGGCGCGTGGTGGTGCTGGAGAAGAGCCTCGCCGTGGGCATTGGCGGCGTCGTCTCGATGGACGTGCGCAGTGCGCTCTCGGGCATCCACCTGCACGGCTATACCGTGATTGCCGGCCTGGGCGGGCGTCCCATCACCAGGGCCTCGCTGCACAAGCTGCTGCGGGAAGCGGAGCGCGACGAGCTTCAGCCGCTCAGCTTCCTCGACCTCGACTGGAACATCGTCCACCGCGAGCTCGAGCGCGAAAAGCAGAAGCGCCGCTCGGGTCCGGTCGCGGAGAACATCCTGCGCGACGTGGGCCCGCCCACCGCCGGAACCGGCTGAGGAGGCGCGATGGCGTTCCAGCCCGTGAAGTTCTATCAGACCGGCACCTTCACCGTCGGCAACCGGCTGCTCGATCCGGGCGAGCGTTCGGTACAGGCCAACATGCAGCGCACCAACTCGCTCAACTCCGGGCACCGCGCCTGCCAGGGCTGCGGCGAGGCGCTGGGGGCCCGCTACGCCATTGACGCGGCGATGAACGCGACCGGCAACCAGCTGATCGCCGCCAACGCGACGGGGTGCCTGGAAGTGTTCTCCACCCCGTATCCGGAGACTTCGTGGCAGATTCCCTGGATCCACAGCCTGTTCGGCAATACCGCGGCGGTCGCCACGGGCATCGCCGCAGCGCTCAAGGTGAAGGGCCGCCACGACGTGCGCGTGATCGCCCAGGGCGGCGACGGCGGTACCACCGACATCGGCTTCGGCTGCCTCTCGGGCCTGTTCGAGCGCAATGACGATGTGCTGTTCATCTGCTACGACAACGAGGCCTACATGAATACCGGGGTGCAGCGCTCTTCGGCGACACCGCCCGCGGCGCGCACGGCCACCACCGCGCCGGTGGGTTCCGAGCCCGGCAACGTCTTCGGACAGGGGAAGAACCTCCCCCTGATCGCCATGGCCCACGAAATCCCGTACGTCGCCACGGCGACGGTCGCGGAGCTGCGCGATCTCGAGGCCAAGGTCAGGCGCGCGATGGAAATCCGCGGCGCGCGCTACCTCCACATCCTGGTGCCGTGCCCGCTCGGCTGGGGCCACGAGGCGAACGACACGATCCGCATCGCGCGGCTCGCCAAGGAAACGGGGCTGTTCCCGGTGTTCGAGGCCGAGCGCGGGACGGTCGTGAGCGTGTCCCGGATCCGGCGCAGGCTGCCGGTGGAGGAATACCTGCGCCCGCAGAAGCGCTTCGCGCACCTCTTCGGCGGGACCCCGCGCGCGGACATCCTCGCGCGCTTGCAGCAGATCGCCGACCGCAACATCCGCCGGTTCGGCCTGCTCGAGGAAACAGACTGACGGGAGCCAGGCATGGATAAACCGTTCGCCATCACGCTCGACGCCGGCTCCTCCCTCGCCAACCGCACCGGCTCCTGGCGTACCAGCCGCCCGCTCTACGTTGACCGCCTGCCGCCGTGCAACCACGCCTGTCCCGCGGGCGAGAACGTCCAGGGCTGGCTCTACCACGCCGAGTCCGGCGACTACGAGAACGCCTGGCGCACGCTGACGCTCGACAACCCCCTGCCCGCGGTGATGGGTCGCGTCTGCTACCACCCGTGTGAGAGCGCGTGCAACCGCGCCCATCTCGACGAATCGGTGGGCATCAACGCGGTCGAGCGCTTCCTCGGCGACGAAGCCATCAGGCGGGGCTGGAAATTCGATCCGCCGGCGGACGAGTCGGGCAAGCACGTGCTGATCGTCGGCGCGGGCCCCTCGGGGCTCTCCGCGGCCTACCACCTGCGCCGCCTCGGCCACCGGGTCACGATCCACGAGGCGGGGCCGTACGCCGGCGGCATGATGCGCTTCGGCATCCCCAAGTACCGCCTGCCGCGCGACGTGCTTGAGGCCGAGGTGCAGCGCATTCTCGATCTGGGCGTCAAGCTCAGGCTCGGCGCCAAGGTGGGCGACCTCCTCGATACCATGCGCCGGGGGCGGTTCGACGCCGCGTTTCTTGCGGTGGGCGCGCATATCGGCAAGCGTGCCTATCTCCCGGCCGGCTCCGCGGCGCGCATCCTCGACGCGGTTTCGGTGCTGCGCAGCATGGAAGGGCAGGAGCGGCCGCTGCTCGGACGGCGCGTCGTCGTTTACGGCGGAGGAAACACGGCGATTGACGTCGCGCGCACGGCCAGGCGCCTCGGGGCCACCGAGTCCATCATCGTCTATCGCCGCACGCGCGAGAAGATGCCGGCGCACGATTCCGAAGTCGAGGAAGCCCTGCAGGAGGGCGTCATGATCAAGTGGCTCTCCACGATCAAGGAGGCCGGGGACGCCAGCATCATGGTGGAGAAGATGGTCCTCGACGGCAAAGGCTTTCCGCAACCCACCGGCGAGTTCGAGACGCTGGAAGCGGATTCGGTGGTGCTGGCGCTCGGCCAGGACGTTGACCTGAGCCTGCTCAGGGGCGTGCCCGGGCTGGAAATTCGCGACGGCGTGGCGCAGGTCGGCCGGAACATGATGACGGGGTACGCGGGCATTTTCGCTGGCGGCGACATGGTGCCCTCGGAGCGGACCGTCACGGTGGCGGTGGGTCACGGCAAGAAGGCCGCGCGCCATATTGACGCCTGGCTGCGCGTCACCCGCTACGTCGAGCCCCCGAAGCACGAGCTCGCCACTTTCGACAAGCTCAACACCTGGTACTACTCCGACGCGCCCAAGACGATGCGCCCGACGCTCGACATCATCCGGCGGCAATCCACCTTCGACGAGGTGACGGGCGGTCTCGACGAGTCGAACGCGCTCTACGAGGCGCGGCGCTGCCTCTCGTGCGGCAACTGCTTCGAGTGCGACAACTGCTACGGCGTGTGCCCCGACAACGCCGTGATCAAGCTCGGCCCCGGGAAGCGCTTCGAATTCAACTACGATTACTGCAAGGGCTGCGGGCTGTGCGCCGCCGAGTGTCCGGCCGGCGCGATCAACATGGTGCCCGAGAAGATCTGACGGGCGGACGCCCTAAAGGATGAAGGATGAAGGCGGAAGGATGACCTGGTCTGCCTTCTGACTTCTGCCTTCGGGTCACTTCCAGCCGATGACTTCGTAGCCGCGCTCGCCCAGGCAGCGCTGCACGAAGTTCCTGTGTATGGAATCGGGCTCGCCCGAGCGGATCGCGCCGTGGGTCCCCGCGGCCGCGCCGCGCCGGGACGCGGGTCGCGCCCCGGTTTTCCGTTCCAGCGCCTACTTCGGGCGGCGCAGCGCGGCGACGTCAAATCGGTCAAGGTTCATCACCTTGTTCCACGCCGCCACGAAGTCCTGGACAAACTTCGCCTGCGCGTCCGAACTTCCATAGACCTCGGCCAGGGCCCGGAGCTGGGAGTTCGAACCGAAGATAAGATCAACACGCGTGCCGGTCCACTTGACTTCGCGCGTCTTGCGATCGCGCCCTTCGAACACGTCCTTGGCGCCCGAGACCGCCTTCCACTCCGTGCCCATGTCGAGCAGGTTCACGAAGAAGTCGTTGGTCAGCGTCTCCGGCCGCTTGGTAAAGACGCCGTGTTGGGACTGTCCGAAGTTGGTCTTCAATACGCGCATGCCGCCGACGAGAACCGTCATCTCGGGCGCGGTCAGCGTCAGCAATTGCGCCTTGTCGGCCAGCAACTCCTCGGCCGATACCGAGTACTTGCCCTTGAGGTAGTTGCGGAAGCCGTCCGCGATCGGTTCGAGCACGGCGATCGAGACCACATCGGTTTGCTCCTGCAAGGCGTCCATGCGCCCCGGCGTGAAGGGAACCTTCACGTCGTGGCCGCCCTTCTTCGCGGCTTGCTCGACGCCCGCGCAACCGGCCAGCACAATCAGGTCGGCGAGCGAGACCTTCTTGCCGCCAGAGGCCGCGCTGTTGAACTCGCTCTGGATACCCTCCAGCGTCTTGAGTACTTTCGCCAGTTCGGCCGGCTGGTTGACTGGCCAATCCTTCTGCGGCGCGAGGCGAATGCGCGCGCCGTTCGCACCGCCGCGCTTGTCGGAACCACGGAAGGTGGACGCCGACGCCCAGGCGGTCGAAACCAGCTGCGAGACCGACAGCCCCGAACCCAGGATCTTGCCCTTGAGGGAGGCAATGTCCTTCTCAGCAATCAACTTGTGATGGACTGCGGGGATGGGATCTTGCCAGATGAGCTCTTCGGCAGGCACCTCCGGGCCGAGATAGCGTGCGCGAGGGCCCATGTCGCGGTGCGTCAGCTTGAACCACGCACGGGCGAAGGCGTCCGCGAACTGATCCGGATTCTCGTAGAAGCGCCTCGAGATCTTTTCGTAAACAGGGTCGAATCTCAAGGAGAGGTCCGTCGTCAGCATGGAAGGCGCGATACGCTTCGAGGGGTCGTGGGCATGCGGCACCGTTCCAGCGCCCGCGCCACCCTTCGGTTTCCACTGATGCGCACCGGCCGGGCTCTTCGTCAGTTCCCATTCGTAGCCGAACAGGTTCCAGAAGAAGTTGTTGCTCCACTTCGTCGGCGTCGTGGTCCAGGTAACTTCCAGGCCGCTGGTGATCGTGTCACTGCCTTTGCCCGTGCCAAAGGTGCTCTTCCAGCCGAGACCTTGCTCCTCAATGCCGGCGGCTTCGGGCTCAGGCCCCACATGGGACGCGGGGCCGGCGCCGTGGGTCTTGCCGAAGGTGTGGCCGCCCGCAATCAGCGCGACGGTTTCTTCGTCATTCATCGCCATGCGGGCAAAGGTCTCGCGGATATCCTTGGCTGCCGCGACCGGATCCGGATTGCCGTTCGGGCCTTCCGGATTGACGTAGATCAGGCCCATCTGCACGGCAGCGAGCGGATTCTCGAGGTTCCGTTCGCCGGAGTAGCGTTTGTCATCCAGCCACTTGCTCTCGGCGCCCCAGTAGACGTCCTGATCCGGCTCCCAGACATCCTCACGACCGCCGGCGAAGCCGAAGGTCTTAAAGCCCATCGACTCCAGGGCGACGTTGCCGGCGAGGATCATCAGGTCGGCCCAGGAAATTTTCCGGCCATACTTCTGCTTGATCGGCCAGAGCAGCCTACGAGCCTTGTCCAGACTGACGTTGTCGGGCCAACTGTTGATCGGCGCGAAGCGCTGCTGGCCCCTGCCGCCGCCGCCGCGGCCGTCACCGGTGCGGTAGGTGCCGGCGCTATGCCACGCCATGCGGATGAACAAAGGCCCGTAGTGCCTGAAGTCCGCCGGCCACCAGTCCTGCGAGTCGGTCATCAGTGCGCGAAGGTCCTTCTTCACCGCCTCCAGATCGAGACTTTTGAACTCCTCAGCGTAGTTGAAGTCCTCAGCCATCGGATTGGACTTGGAGGAATGCTGATGCAGGATGTCCAAGCGCAACTGGTTCGGCCACCAGTCACGGTTCGACGTCCCGCCGCCTGCGGTGTGATGAAACGGGCACTTCACTTCGTTTGGCATGGTTCTCTCCACTGGTGGTTTGCACCCAACTCCCGGTCCCGTTTGGAGTTCGGGTAACGATCGATCAGATCAAATGCCAGGATTCGCAGCCGAGCGTGCCGCCAAAATCGCCCTCGACCCGCCTGGCGCCAGTTGTCCCTGCATGCATTGTTGGCCCCGGCAGCAAGGTCTCGCTTGATCCAGGTCAAGAAAACTTCCTGACGCCTCAGGCTGCCAGCGCGACTGCCGGCATGCCAGCCGCTTCCACGTCCAGGACAGCGGCCGCCGCGTTCACCGCCGCGGCGATGCGCACCGCGGCCTGCACCTGCTCGGCCGTCATGCCCGCCTCGCGCACGGCCCTCTCATGCGACGCGATGCAGCTGCCGCAGCCGTTGATCGCCGAAACCGCCAGGCACCACAGCTCGAAGTCCGCGCGGGAGATGCCGTGGGTCGCGATCGCGTTCATGCGCAGCTTCGCCGGCAGCCGGCCGTAGTCGCCGTTTCCGACGAGATGCAGGAAGCGGTAGTAAACGTTGTTCATGCCCATGACCGCGGCGGCAGCCCGTGCGGCGGCCAGCTCTTTCGCGTCCAGTTGCGGGGCAAACTCCGCCGTGATCGCGGCGGTGACCTCCGGGTTGCGGGCACCGAGCGCGGATGCGATGAACGTTCCCGCCCGCTGCTTCCCGTTCAGCACCGGTTCGGCCGCGAGGGAACCGAGGTTGAGCTTGATGTCCCGCGCGTAGTCCGGCAGCCGGTCCTTCAATTCCTGCAATGACATGATGTCTCCTTTAGCCAATCGGCGTGTATCGGTGTTCATCCCGTTCCAATGAACTCCGCCAGCTCCTCATGATTGACGGTCCGCGATACGCCTGGTAGACCGACATTGGAACGGGATTCATCGGCGGCTGATCTGCATTACGCGGCCTTGAGG
>DAIDBG010000161.1 GCA_027310225.1 bacterium
CCACGATTCCGGGCGCGCAGACTTTCTGGGGCGTCGGCCGTTCGATGGAGCCGCTCTACGCCCCGAACACCGCGGTCGTCGTCAAGCCCGTCGCTTACGACCAGATCAAGAAGGGCATGACGGTCGTTTACCAGAAGAGCAGCGGCCGGGTGGTGGCGCACAGCGTGGTCGGCGAAGACCGCAATGGCTACATCGTCCAAGGCATGAACAACGCCGAGGCCGACGCCGAGTCCGTGAACGAGTCCAATCTCATCGGCGTGGTCGTGGCCGCGTATGCCGCCACCGACAGCACCTACCGCGTTGAACTGGCCAAGCAACTCGTCGCTCATGGCAAAATTTCCCGCGAAACCGCTCGCATCTGAGCTCGGTCGCAACCGTCAACTCCCGCTCCGGTCATGAAGACAAATCACGCGCTGTATTCCAACCTTCCCCTCTCGTCCGACTCCACGCCGCCGACCGAACCTTTCAAAATCCTCGTGATCGACGACAACGAGGACTTGTGCCGCACCGTGTGCATCCTGCTGCGCTACGGCGGGCATTGTGCGCTGGCGGCGGGCGACGGAGCCAGCGGCCTGGCGCTCGCGCGGGCGCAGGAGCCCGACATCATCATTTGCGACGTCGGCCTGCCCGACACGGATGGCTACAAGCTGCTGGCCGAATTGCGCGAGGACCCGCAGACCCACCACATACCGGTCATTTTCCTGACCGGGCACGGCGAACGGCAGGAAATGCGCCGGGGCATGGCCCTCGGTGCCGCGGAATATCTCACCAAACCCTGCACGCTCGACGAGATTAATGCCGCCGTGGCGGCCTGTGTGCGCCGCATCAAACCGTTCAAGGAGCGTTTTCACTCTCTGACGCAATTGCGCTGCTCCGCTTGATTTTCTGGGGCGCCCCCGCCCGATCCGGCTTCCATTAGTGGTGTCGTGTGACGCTGCGGCCGGGACGGGCGGGGGCCGTTTACTTTCGCGCGGTCCCGGGCGGGGCGACGGACCGGTGCGCGGCGCCCGTGTTACTTCTTCCCGGCGGCCTTCGCCACCACGGACGGATTTTTTTCGAGGTAACGCGTGAGGGACTCGATGGCCTTGAACGTCTCGGGGCTGATATGGTGCTCCATGCCCTCGACGTCGTCGTAGATCACCTTTTCGTCGGTCACGCCGATGGCGCGGAGAAAATCCGTGAGCAGCTTGTGCCGGTGCGCGATGCGGCGCGCGACTTCGAGACCCGAGCTCGTGAGCACCATGCCGCGGTATTTTTCGTATTTCACGAACCCCTCGGCATCCAGCTTCTGGACCATGGCGGTCACGCTCGCCTGCGAAATTTTCAGCTCCGCGGCGATATCGACCACGCGGGCGTAGCCCTTCCGGGCGATGAGCTGTTCGATTTTTTCGAGATAGTCCTCCGCCGCGACGGAGGTGCGGGTGCCGCCTGCCGCATTGGCGCGCGGAGAGTTGGAGGAAACGGCCACGGTGAAAACTGCTCCGGCCGCCCGCGGCTTACTGGCTGTTGCTGCTCGCGACCTGGAAGCGATACACGGCCTTCACCATCTGCAACGCCAGCCAGAACACGCCGGTCATGCAGGCGGCGGCCGCCGCGCCCCAGAAGTCGATCATGTCGCGGTCGAGCGAGGGCACATGGGTCTTCAC
>DAIDBG010000191.1 GCA_027310225.1 bacterium
GTGTGGGACGCGCTCGAGGACGGCGCGAAGAATGCCATCGCGGTCGCGCTCGCCACGGCCTGCGCCGGGATCATCATCGGGGTGATCACCCTGACCGGGGCGGCGATCAACTTCACCGCCGTCGTAGTGGGCCTCGCACAGGATTTGCTGCCGCTCGCGCTTGTGCTCACCATGCTCGCCGGCATCGTGCTCGGCATGGGCATGCCGACGACGCCCGCCTACATCGTGATGGTCTCGTTGCTCGTGCCGGCCCTGATCAAGCTGGGCGCGATTCCCCCGGCCGCGCACATGTTCGCGTTCTACTTTGCGATCCTGTCGGCGATCACGCCCCCGGTCGCGCTTGCGGTTTATGCGGCGGCGGGGCTGGCCAAGGCCAATCTGTGGGCGTCCGGATGGGCCGCGGTGCGTGTCGGCGCGGCGGGCTTCATCGTGCCCTTCATGTTCGTATTCGAGCCCTCGCTGCTCCTGATCGGCGACTGGCCGACGATCCTGACCTCCTCCGTCTCGGCGATCCTCGGCGTGATCTGCCTTGCCGCCGGGCTGCACGGCTACCTGTTCAGGGAGATCCGCTTGTGGGAGCGCCTCTTCCTGCTCGCCGCGGCGGTGCTGCTGATCAAGCCCGGCTACATCACCGACGCGATCGGGCTGGCGCTGCTCGCGGCGGTCGTCGTCAACCAGAAGGTGTTGAACCCCGCCCGGTCCCCGGCGGCGCAACCGATACCCAAGTAACCCCCCTCGGCCACGGGGAACCCGGAGATCACGGAGAAATACCGGACGGCCTCACGCTCTCGCGCCCCCACCTGCGGGGAAGCGTTTTCCAGCAGCCTGCTATCGGCGCGCGGAACGGCTGGCTGCCCTTTTCCCCGCCTGCCGGCTCAAAACTTTGCGAACCCAGATTTTCGCCGCGGCCTGAAGCCCGAGCGTCACGATTCGCCCGTCCTCCAGCCTGGCGCTGATCGTCCCAACGTAGGGTGCCGTTTCAACGACCCGAAGCCGGGCACCGGGACGAATCCCGTTCTGCCAGAGGTGGTCAAGGAGCTGCCGGTCTGCCTCGGCCTCCTCGGCGATTCGATCAACAATGACCTCATTATTCACCGGCGCGTCAGCCAATGGGACGCGCTCGCGGCGCGGGGGCTCCGGCATGCCGGGAATCGGATTTCCGTGCGGACAGGTACTGGGCATCCCGAGGAGCTTCGCGAGTCGCTCTTCAACTTGCGGCGAGAGCGCGTGCTCCAGCAGGTGCGCCTCGTCATGGGCCGAAGCCCAGTCCAGCTCCAGGACATCAGTCATCCAGCGCTCCAAGAGGCGATGACGGCGCGCCATCGTTTCGGCGAGAGCCAGCCCCTTTTTCGTGAGCCGGACTTCCTTGCCTCGACCGAAGCGCACATACCCCTCGCGCATGATTCGCTGGAGCGTCCCGGTCACGGTCGGGGCAGATACACCGATGTGCTTCGCGAGCCGGGCACCAATGACCGGCTTGCCGCTTTCCCCAAGGGCATAGATGGCCCCCAGATAATCCTCGACGGTCGGAGTCGCATGCATGTCTGTCCTCCTCACACACTTAGCCTTTACAAATTACAGGTATTAGCATAGCCTAACCAATAATATTCACAACCCCTTATTCTTCGAGGAAGGATATGGCCCATGCTCGCGGGAATGCTCATTACGGTCCGGGAAGGCCTTGAGGCCTTTCTCATCACGGGAATTCTTCTCGGCTACCTGCGAAGGGTGGGCCAGCGGGCCCTCGCGCGCTATGTATGGGCCGGCACGGTGGCCGGGGTCGTCGCGAGCGTGGGCCTGGCCCTCGCCCTTCAGCTCACGGCCTATCAATTTCAGGAGGGCTCCGGAGGACCCCTGTTCGAGGTGGCTGCTTCGGTTATCGCCGTGCCGATCCTGAGTTATATGGTGCTCTGGATGCAGCGCCAGGCGCGAACCATCAAGGGCGAGATCGAGACCCGGGCGGCGGCCGCCATCTCCACGGGCCAGGTCTTTGGTCTCGCCTTTCTTGCCTTTATCACTGTTTTCCGCGAAGGGCTCGAGACCGCGATCTTTCTGTCGGCCCTGGCGACCACAGCAAGCGGAGGGGGCCTGCTTCCGGGCGCCGTGCTGGGGCTTCTGGCAGCGATCGGGATCGCGTACGCCTACTTCGCGCTCACCGTCAAGCTGAACCTCAGACGGTTCTTCATCGGCACCGGAACGCTGCTCATTTTCATCGCAGCCGGGCTCTCCGCCCACATCTTCATGGCCCTCCACGAGTTGGGGCTCCCGGCCCTCATCGAGCAAGTGTGGAGCACCAAGTGGCTCATTGACAACGAGAGCCTTGCCGGGCGCCTGCTTCACGCCTTCATTGGCTACTATGACGAGCCGAATCTCCTGCAGGTGCTGGCTTACTTCGGCTACCTTGGCGGAATGGGATACGCGTTTTTCAAGGCCTGCTCGAACCCGCCACGCCTCGCGCCCGGGAGCCGGCCCGCAAGATAAGTTCACGAGCATAGGCAGAGCCGATCTTTTGGTAATCTTGGCGTGGCGGTTCAATCCTGGGGAGAAATCTCATGAGCAACATCGGATTCGTCGGTCTCGGCATCATGGGCAAACCCATGGCGGCCAATCTCATCAAGGGCGGCCACGCCCTGTTCCTGCACTCGCGCAGCGGCGTGCCGCAGGAGCTGACGGCCGCGGGCGGCAAGGCATGCGCCAGCGCGAAGGAGGTCGCGCAAAAAGCCGACATCATCATCACCATGGTCCCGGACACTCCCGATGTTGAAAAAGTCCTGTTCGGTAATAACGGTGTTGCCGAGGGACTTTCCCGAGGCAAGACCGTTATTGATATGAGCTCGATTTCGCCGATCGAGACCAAGAAGTTCGCGAAGAAAATTAACGAGCTCGGCTGTGATTACCTGGACGCGCCGGTGTCGGGTGGCGAAGTCGGCGCGAAGAACGCCGCGCTCACCATCATGGTCGGCGGCAGCCCGGCGGTCTTCGACAAGGTGAAGCCGCTCTTCGACCTCCTGGGCAAGAACATCACCCTGGTGGGCGGGAACGGCGACGGCCAGACCTGCAAGGTGTGCAACCAGATCATCGTCGCGCTCAATATCGAGGCCGTCGGCGAAGCCCTGCTGTTCGCTTCCAAGGCCGGCGCCGACCCCGCCAAGGTGCGCCAGGCGCTGATGGGAGGATTCGCCGCTTCACGCATCCTCGAAGTGCACGGCGAACGCATGATCAAGCGCACATTCGATCCGGGGTTCCGGATCGAATTACACCAAAAAGACCTGAATCTCGCGCTTTCCGGCGCGCGCGCAATGGGCATGGCGCTGCCGAATACCGCCATCGCGCAGGAACTGTTCAACGCCTGCGTCGCGAACGGCGGCGCGAAGTGGGATCACTCGGCGCTGGTGCGCGCGCTCGAGAAGATGGCGAACCACGAGCTCGCCAGGTAAGAGCGCTTTTTCGTCCCGCCAAGGGGGCAAGACGGGGTTTCCAGCCCCCATCCCCCCTCTTTTCCAGAGGAAGAAGGGCCTCCCGGCCTCCCCTCTTCCGCAGGCGGGAGGGGCCGGGGGCGAGGGATGTGCATTGCCCCAGCAGCCTGTCGGACCTGGCCCCGACCCCCCCAGGCCGTCGAGAATTCAAGCCGGTCTTTCTTTCTGAAAACCGGCCCACTTTTGCGCTAGATCAAAGTTCAGGCCCGGAGAAGATACTAGATTTTTACAAGCCAGACAGAGCAGGACCGATGCCAGGAGCGAGGGCAGGATCCGGGTTCGAAATCGTGAGCCGAGAGGACTTCTCGGACGTCACCTACCTGCTGCAGGTCCATCATCCCCTGATGGCGAAGGCCGCTCGGCCGGGCCAGTTCGTCATCGTGATGTCGCACGAGTACGGCGAGCGCATCCCGCTGACCATCGCCGACTTCGACCGCAACGAAGGGACAATCACGCTGGTCGTGCAGGCGGTGGGGAAGACGACCCGGGAAATGCAGCAGAGCAGCAAAGCCGGAACCAGCCTCTACAGCCTGGCCGGCCCCTTGGGCGTCCCGAGTCGTATCGGACAGGCGAAGAAAGCGGTCTGCGTGGGCGGCGGGCTGGGCGTCGCCCCGATCTTCCCGCAGGCGCGCGCCTTCAAGGAGAGCGGAGCTTACGTGATCGGGATCGTCGGGTTCCGGACCAAGGACCTCGTCTTCTGGGAAGCCAAGTTCAGGGCCTGCTGCGATGAGTTCATCATCTGCACCGACGACGGTTCAGTGGGAATCAAGGGGCTCGTGACCGAAGGCATCAGGCGCACGATCGAGAAGCATCCCGATATTGACGAGGTTGTCGCCATCGGCCCGCCCATCATGATGAAGGCGTGCGCGGAAACGACGCGGCCGCACAAGATCAGGACCGTCGTGAGCCTCAATCCCGTCATGGTTGACGGCACCGGAATGTGCGGCGGCTGCCGGGTGAAGGTCGGTGGCCAGGTCCGGTTCGCGTGCGTGGACGGCCCCGACTTCGACGGCCACCAGGTTGACTTCGACGATCTGATGACCCGGCAGCGGCGCTTCACGAAGGAGGAAAAGGCCGCGCTGGAGCGATGGTCGGAAAGCTGTCGCATGAAAAACCCGGCTGCTCCAGACTCACCGCCCTCGCCGTCACCGGCGCCGTTCTCGAACAATTCATCAAACGGACTACCCGAGCTGCCTGATCCATTTGAAGAAGTGGAAGGAGGTTAGCATGGATCCATGGAATGGTTGCCCTCGTGCGATACCCCTGCGGGCCGGCCAGCGGTGACTGAATAGTCTCTCGAGGCCATAACATGGCCAAGAAGAAGACGATACGGACGATTCCGCAGGAACGCACCCCGATGCGCGAGCAGGGTCCGGGCGAGCGCGTCAGGAACTTCGGCGAGGTCGCCTGCGGCTATCGCCTGGAAGAGGCGCTGAGGGAGGCAGACCGCTGTCTGCTGTGTCCCGATCCGGCTTGCGTGGAAGGCTGCCCGGTCAGCATCAACATCCCGGGCTTCATCCGGAAAATATCGGAAAAGGATTTCCGGGGCGCTTACGACGTCATCAGCGCGGCCAATTTCCTGCCCGCCATCTGCGGACGGGTCTGCCCGCAGGAGAGCCAGTGCGAAGGCGTGTGCCCGGTCGGCGAGACACTGGAACCGGTCGCGATCGGACGGCTCGAGCGCTGGGTCGGTGACCTCGCCATCACGGAAGGCTGGGCCAACATCCCCTATATCGAATCGAACGGCTTCCGGATCGGGATCGTCGGCTCCGGGCCCGCCGGCATGGCCTGCGCGGCCGACATGGCCAAGGCGGGGTGCGAGGTCACGGTTTACGAGGCCTTCCATCAACCCGGCGGCGTACTGCGCTACGGCATCCCCGATTTCCGCCTTCCGAATGAAGTGATTGACGCCGAAGTCGAGAGGCTGCGCAGGCTCGGCGTCAAGTTCGAGTGCAACACGGTGGTCGGGCGGCTGTTCACGATCGAGCAGATGGTGGATGAGATGGGCTATAGCGCGGTTTTCATCGGAACCGGTGCGGGCTACCCCAAGCTCATGGGAATCCCGGGTGATTCGTTGAACGGCGTTCTGTCGGCAAACGAGCTGCTGACGCGCTGCAACCTGATGCATGCCCGGGAGTTTCCCGCCTACGACACCCCGCTCCCGATCGGCCGGCGCATCGCCGTCATCGGCGCCGGCAATACGGCGATGGACGCGATGCGGGTCTGTTTGAGGCTGGGTGCGGAGAAGGTGCATTGCCTCTACCGCCGCACCAAGGCGGAGTGCCCGGCGCGCGCGGAAGAGATCCACCACGCCGAACAAGAGGGGATCGAGTTTCACTGGCTGGCGAATCCGGTCGAGGTCCTCGACGACGGCAAGGGCAACGTCCGCGGCATGCGCTGCATCCGCAACGAGCTGGGCGCACCGGACGGCTCCGGCCGGCGCAGCCCCGTTCCCGTCACCGGCAGCGAGTTCGAATTTGCGACCGACATGGTCGTGTTCGCGATCGGGACGAACGCGAACCCGGTCATCGGCCAGACCTCGAAGCTCAGGCTCGATAAGCGCGGCTATCTCGAGGTGGACGCGACACTGGCCACCTCCATGGCGGGGGTATTCGCCGGCGGCGACATCGTCACCGGAGCCGCGACGGTGATCGAGGCGATGGGCGCGGGCCGCAGGGCGGCGCGCGCCATGAAGGCTTATCTCGGGATTCGCGACGCCGACGTCGCCGATTTCACCACGCCGGCCGGTAGTGCCGCCAAGCTGTTCGGCATTGACCTCAGAGAGCGGAATTTCGCTCGTATCCGCATCGCCTAGCTTCGGAAACCGGACAGACGGCTCGACGCAAAAACCCGGCAACGGCCACGCCAAAGACGATGAACGACATTTCCGCATTGCAATCCGTCAGGGAAGCCGCCGGCCCTCTCCGGTCGCCCGCGGGCGAAAAACCGGTCACCCCGTTGACGGAGCACGTCATCGAGGTGATCAGCGATTCCGGGGAGGGTGCGCAACGCTGCGGTCAGGCGCTCGGCTCGATCGCCGCGCGCATGGGCAACGGCGTCTGGACGGTCGAGATCATCCCCGCTGAAATCCAGCCTCCGGCACGCAGCCTCGCCGGGGCGAGCGGCAACCGCGTGCGCCTCGGCTCGCGCCGTATCACCAACGGGGGCGATCAGGCGGACCTCGTGGTGGCCTTCAACGAGCAGGTACTGCTCGGGCGCGTGCGCGCGAACGAGCTCAAGCCGGGCTGCATCATTCTCCTCGAAAGCATGTGGCGGGAGGACCGCGACCCGGCAATCGCGGCGTCGTACACCGAAACCCATGACCAGCTCGCGGCAGCGGGGTACAGGCTGTACGAAATTCCCATGGAACGAGAGTGCCGGTCCCTCGTTGACGACCCGCGGCGCGGCAAGAACATGTTCGTCCTGGGCATGCTCTGCAGCATCTACAGCCTGGAGCTGCAACTGGCGCGGGACCAGATCGCGTTCGCCTTCCGCAAGAAGGAGGAGGAGGTCGTCAAGTCAAATCGCAAGCTGCTGGAAGCGGGCTACCAGTGGGCGGAGGCCAACCTCGACTTCAAGTTCCGGATTCCGGCGGTGCGCGCGACACAGCCGCAAATCGTGGTGAACGGCAACACGGCACTGGCGCTCGGCATCCTCGCCTCGGGCATGGAGGTCTGCGCCATGTACCCCATCACACCCGCCACTTCCACGTCGCACTATCTGAGCGACGTGTTCGAAAAAGTAGGCGGCGTGGTCCATCAGGCGGAAGACGAGATTGCGGCCTGCTGCTTCGCGATCGGGGCCTCGTACGCCGGCAAGTGCGCCGTCACCATCACCTCGGGTCCCGGCTATTCGCTCAAGCAGGAGGCGATCGGGCTCGCGGTCATGGGCGAGATCCCGCTGGTCGTCGTGAACGTCCAGCGCGGCGGTCCCAGCACCGGCCTGCCGACGAAGGCAGAGCAGGGCGACCTGCTGGCGGCCTGTTTCGGCAGCCACGGCGATGCGCCCAAGGTGATCATGGCGGCGAGCACCATCGAGGACTGCTTCTACTCGGTCATTACCGCGCGCAAGATCGCGGAGACCTTCAATATGGTGGTGGTGGTGCTCTCGGACGCCAATCTGGCCACCCCCCAGCAGCCCTTCCCGCGGCCCGAATTCAGCGAGACGTGGCTCGCCCCGCCGGTGGACCAGAGCGCGCTCTCCGAGCGCGCGCAGCCGTACGGCTGGGATGCCGCAACCGGCCTCGCCCGACGCTTCCTGCCCGGCCAGCCAAACGGCATGCACTGCCTGACCGGTCTCGCGCATGATCGCCGCAGCCACGTCGCCTACGATCCGGAAAGTAACGAGGAAGGCATCCGTCACCGCAGCCTGAAGCTCGCCGCACTGCAGAAGACGCTGAGGATGCCCCCGGTGTTCGGCGGTGAGGCGGGCGACCTGCTCATTGTCGGCTGGGGCAGCACCCAGGGAGCGATCGAGGAGGCGGTCGAGCGCCTGCGCGCGGAGGGCTGCAAGGTGTCCTCCCTGCACCTCAGGTTCCTCCAGCCCATGCCCGCGGGCATCAAGGAAGTGCTGCACCGGTTCGGGAAAGTCATGACGATCGAGAACAACTGGTGCGACCGTCTGGAGGACGAGGTCATTGACGACACCAATCGCCGCTACTCGGCGGTGGCAACGCTGCTGCGGGCGCGCACCCTGGTTGATGTGGACTGCTGGAGCGAGGTGCGGGGACAGCCCATCAAGCCCGGCACCCTCTACCGTGTGATTCGCGAGAAGTTGGAAAAGGAAAGGCAGCGAACATGAACCTTCCCGTCACCGAGTGCCTGCTGCGGCTGTACGAGGAGCGTCACGACCTAGAGGACTATGCGGGCGGCGTACCGCGCTGGTGCACCGGCTGCGGCGACAGCGCCATCCTCGCGGCCGTGCTGCGGCTGTGTCGCGACGAGGCGCTGCGCCCGGAGAAGACCGTGTTCGTCTCGGGAATCGGCTGCTCCAGCCGCTTTCCCCATTACATGGGCACCTATGGGTTCCACGGCATTCACGGGCGGGCGCTGCCGGTCGCCGAGGGCATCAAGATGGCGCGGCCGGATCTGCACGTGTTCGTCAACACCGGAGACGGCGATTGCTGCAGCATCGGCGCCGGGCACTGGCTTCACGCCGTCCGCTATAACATGGACATGACGGTGCTGCTGCACGACAACCAGATCTACGGCCTCACCAAGATGCAGGCGTCGCCGACCTCGCCGAAAGGGCTGCGCAGCAATACGACTCCGCGCGGCGCCTGCCTCGACCCGCTCAATCCCCTGACGGTCACGCTTGGCGTGCAGAATGTCTCCTTCGTGGCACAGGCGGTGGACTGGATCCCGGAAATGCTCTACGGGATCATCGCCGCGGCCTTCCACCACAAGGGATTCTCCTTCGTACGCATCATCCAGCGCTGTCCGGAGTGGCTGCCGAACATTTTCGAGCCCTGGCTCAACGATCCGCAGCGCATCCTGCTGCTGACCCACGAGCGCGGCATGCAGGTGAGCGCGGGCCTCGCCAGGATCTACAAGAACCAGCAGACCCACGATCCGGCGAACCTCGACCGGGCGCGCGAGATCGCCGCGCGCGCGGACCCGCTCCCCGTGGGCATCCTTTACCGGAATGCGGATGTCCCCCGCTACGAAGACATGCGGCACGGCGGACAGTTGCGCACGCCCGGGTTCGTCCGGGCCGGCCTCGAGGCGGAGTTCGACAAGTTCACGGTATGGCCGCAGGAGGCGGAAACGGAAACGGGGCCGGCCGCGTGAGCGGGTGATGCGCCGCGAGCGCGCCAGCGCGACACTGGTTGTGGAATCTTGATCAGCAGAGCGACCGACATGCAATCCGATTCATTCCAGGAGCGCGTTGCCTTTCACCTGACGGGAAAGAGGCACGGCGCGGGGCTTGACGCGATCGACGGGCTCAAGCTGCGGCCGGCGCTGCTCGCCTGGTATCGGGACCTCACCACCCTGCGCTACGATTTCCCGCTGGTATTGGTCCGGCGGGGCCGGGACGAGACCTGCGTTCAGTCTCTCTCCCAGGTCATTGACCGCATCGTCCACGACGCGGCGCGGGACAGCGAGCGCGAACGATTCAGAAAGCATCTCCTGCGGCTGGAGAAGGCGATTCGCGCGCTCGTCGCGGGGGGCGCCGCCGGATCGCTGTCGGCGCTCTGGGACACCGCGGCAAGCCGGCTCGGATCGGGCGATGAATCGCTCGAGGACAGCCTGGGCCGCGCCCGCGCCGCCCTCGAGGCGGATGGCGAAGTCGTTGACTGCGACGGAGGCATGCCGGCCCGCCTTCTCGCCCACGCCTGGCGCACGGTCCAGGATCGGAAGGCGCACAACTTCCGGGAGAACGCCGGGCGCCTGATCCTGAAACTCTCGGATATCCTCAGGGCCACCTACGCGCACTCGGAGGGCGGGTAGAACGAGCAAAGCCTCAGGGCATCGGTCGGGACGGCGCATGAGGACGTGTTCGACTTCGTAGTGATGGCGCGCCTCCTCGGCCGGGCCCTGCCCAAGGCGCCGCTGCCCGAGAGCCGGCAGCGCCGGATCCGCTGGGTGCTCTCGATCCTGGAATCGCAGCGGTTTTTCCCCGCACCGGGCGGCTCCGCCGAGCGGAGCCGCGCCATCGAGCCGTACGCCTTCGCCTTCGAAAGCTGCAGCAGCGCCATCGCGGCCTTCCACGAGCGGATGCCCCGGCTGATCGAGGTCGCCAAGGCGATCGCGGTTGGCGAGCTCGAGATCGAGGGCCACTACCTCGAATCGAAGCACGATGCCTTTTTCGCCGAGTTCGGCGAGCACATGCTCGGCCCGAAAGACCTCGCACTGTTCCCGGACTACCTCGTGTGCGTCCGGGCCGACACCCTGCAAGCGGCCGAAAGCGCCGGGTTGATGGAAGTTCTTGCCGCCGGTCTGCCCGTCAAGATCCTGATCCAGGCTGACGACATCCTGCGGGAGTCGCCTCTCGGCGACGGCCACCCCGCTCCCGGAGTGCGCAGCGCGCAACTCGCCAGCATGGCAATCGGGCTCAACCAGGTCTATGTCCTGCAATCGAGCGCCTCGAACCTGTTCCAGTTCCGGGACCGCATCCTGCGGGGCCTCGGCTATGGCGGTCCCGCCCTGTTCAGCGTCTTTTCGGGCGCCGGCCCCGGAGCCGGCGGGTTCCCGCCCTATCTGGCCGCGGCCGCCGCGATGCAATCACGCGCGTTTCCTGCCTTCACCTACGATCCGTCCGCGGGTCCGGACTGGGCATCGCGGTTCTGCCTCGAGGACAATCCCCAGGTGGAACGCGACTGGCCGGTCCAGGATTTCGCGTTCGAGGACGGGGAGCGCCAGCGGATCTCGGAAGAGCTCGCCTTCACGTTCATAGACTTCGTGGCCTGCGACCCGCGCTACGCCGCGCATTTCGCACGGGTCCCGCACGCGGATTGGAACGGGAGCATGATTCCGGTGGGTGAGGGTCTCGCCGGTGAAACGAAGGGCCTGCCCGAGAAACTCCCTTATGTGATGATGGTGGACCGCAACGACGTGTTGCAGAAGGTGATCGTTGACGACAAGCTGATCCAGGAGGCCCGCCGCTGCCGCGAGATGTGGCACAGCCTGCAGGAGCTCGGCGGCATTCACAACTCGCACGCGAAGCGGCTGCTGGCTCGCGAAAGGAAAGCGTGGGAAGAACAGAAGCAGCATGCGGAAACCCCGCCACGTGCGGCGGAAACCGCAGCCGGAACCTCCGCGGCGGCACCGGCGGCGGCCGCGGCTCCCGTACCGGCCGAAACCGTCAAGGAGGAAAAGCCCTCCGACGAGCCCTATATCGAGACCCCGCGCTGCACGAGCTGCGACGAGTGCACGCAAATCAACAACAGGATGTTCGCGTACGACGCGAACAAACAGGCCTATATCGCGAATCCGGACGCCGGGAGCTATCGGGACCTCGTGGAAGCCGCCGAGAGCTGCCAGGTATCCATCATCCACCCGGGCCGGCCCCGCAACCCCAATGAGCCGGGGCTTGACGAACTGATCAGGAGGGCGGAGCCTTTTCAGTAAGCGACGGGGAATCCGGCCGCGGCCGGGTTCCCGCTGCTTGCTGCTTGCCGTTCCTCCTCCGCCGCCGCGGAGCCCCGCCGGGAAATGAGTTCCAGACGTGCTGCCCGAGTTCGAACAGCGCCTCGTTGAGCGATTACTCTCCCGCTTCTACGACCGGCGCCTGCTCGCGCACGTTCAGCATCAGGTTCGGCTCGGCCACACGATTCGCGGCAACTCCGTCACGCTGTTCGAAATCCGGCCGGGCTTTGACGATCCCGCGGCATGGCTGAAATCCCCGGTTGCCCAGTTCCGGTTCCATTCTCACACCGGCCTTTGGTCGCTCCACTGGCGCGATCGAAATCGGCGGTGGCGGCCGCACCGGGAATTGACGGCCACCAGGAACCTGGAAACCCTGTTCGCCGAAGTGGATCGCGACCCTACCTGCATCTTCTGGGGCTGATGAGTCTGCGGGCGGTTTTGCATTGAGCCGCCTGCCGGAACATCAAGCCGGACAGGCTGCTAGAATCCTCGCATGAGCACGGCTCGATCGGGGAGCGGCCTGCCGATGGCTGCTGCCCCGCTTCCGTAACGGCATGGTTCCGCCGGTCCGGGAAGGCGCCGACGCCGCGGCGGCGTCGGCCTGCCACCAGAAGGGGCTCGAGCGGCTGCGGGGAAACCGCGCCGACCTCGCCCTGCCGGAGTTGGAGCGGGCGGTCGAGCTCGCCCCCGACAACGCCGAATTTCTCAAGAATCTGGGCAACGCTCGGAAAGCGACCGGCAACCTCGAGGGCGCCGTGGCGAGCTATCGCCGTTCCCTGCGCGTGGCGCCGGATTACCTGCCCGTCCTCTACAACCTGGGCCTCACCCTGCACGAAATGAACCGGCTCGACGAGGCGGAGCAGCACTTCCGCCGGGTCCACGAGCTCGACCCGCGTGATGCCGACGCGCTTTTCCACCTGGGAGCGCTGCTTTCCCGGCGATCGAGGTTTCCGGAGGCGGCGGAAAAGTACCGCGAGGCGTTGCGTCTGGCCCCCGATAACCCCTATCTGTGGATGCATCTGGGCATGGCCTGCCGGGAGGTGCCGGGCGAGGCGGAGGATTCGGTCCGGTCCCTGCGCAGGAGCATCGAGCTCGAGCCGGGTCTCGCCGAGGTGCACTATCAACTGGGCCTCACGTGCAAGCGGCTCGGCAGGATCGAGGAAGCGATCGGGTTCTACCGCAAGGCGCTGGAGCTGCGGCCCGATTCTTCCGAGGCGCACAACGACCTGGGCAATATCCTCCAGGATGAGGGACGGCTGGAGGAAGCGGTGGAGCATTACCGCAAGGCGATCGGGCTGTCGCCCGGCTATGCGGTCGCGCACAACAATCTCGGAGGCGCGCTGATACGCATGCAGCGCGTGGACGAGGCGATCGGCTGCTTTCGCAAGGCGATCCAGCTGCAGCCCGATCTCGCGGATGCCCATCTCAACCTCGGCAGCAGCTACAGCCTGCGGGGCGGGCGCGAGCAGGCGCTGGACTGCTATGGGACCGCGCTGCGACTGCGGCCCGACAGCGCGCCGGCCAGGGAGTGCCTGCTGTTCGAGATGCAGCAGGTTTGCGACTGGTCGCGCTTCGAGGAGCTGTGCGAACAGCAGCGCCGCAGCGTTGCTGGCCGGCCGGAGCAGCCGATCACCCCCTTCAGCCTGCTCTCGATCCCGTCAACGCCGGCGGAGCAGCTGCAGTGCGCGAGGAATTTCTCGGAACGCCAGCTGCGCGCCGTTGCCCGCGACCGCGAGCGCCTGCGCTTCCGCTTCGAGCGCAAGGCAAAGCCCAGGCTCCGGGTCGGTTATCTGTCCGCCGATTTTCACGAGCACGCCACGGCCTGCCTGATGGCCGAGCTGTTCGAATTGCACGACCACGACCGCTTCGAAATCGCCGCCTACTCCTACGGACCCGACGATGGAAGCCGGATGAGGGCGCGCCTTGCGCGCGCATTCGATCGCTTCGCGGACATCGCGCCCCTTTCGCACGCCGAGGCAGCGGAGCTGATCCACAGCGACCGGGTGGACATCCTGGTGGACCTGAAGGGCTATACCCAGCATGCGCGCACCGAGATCGTCGCCTTGCGGCCCGCACCCATCCAGGTGAGCTATCTCGGCTACCCCGGCACCATGGGGGCCGATTTCATAGACTACATCGTTGCGGACCGCTTCGTCATGCCGCACGAGCACGCGGCCTGCTACACCGAAAAGCCGGTCGTGCTGCCCGGAAGCTACCAGGTCAACGACCGCAAGCGGACCGCAGCGGATACACCGCCGCGCCGCGAGCTGGGGCTGCCCGAAAAGGCCTTTGTCTTCTGCTGCTTCAACCAAGCCTACAAGATTCTGCCGCACACATTCGAGGTGTGGATGCGGTTGCTCCGTGCCGTCCCGGACAGCGTGCTCTGGCTGCTCGAAAGCAATCCGTGGGCCGCGCACAACCTGCGCCGGGAAATGCGCAACCGCGGCGTCGAGCCGGAACGGCTGATCGTGGCTCCGAAACTCCCGCTCGACCGCCATCTCGCCCGCCTGCGGGCTGCCGACCTGTTCCTCGACACCCTGCCCTACAACGCCCACACGACCGCCAGCGACGCGCTGTGGGTCGGCCTGCCCGTCGTGACTTGTCCCGGAGCCACCTTCGCATCCCGCGTTGCCGGCAGCCTGCTCGCCGCCGTCGGGATGCCGGAACTCATCGCCGGCTCGATGCACGAGTACGAAGCGCTTGCCGTGGAGCTCGCCCGGAATCCGGAGCAATTGCTCGCCCTGCGCGAGCGCCTGGGCCGCAGCCGGCTGACAGCGCCGCTGTTCGACACGCCCGCTTTTGCCCGCAACCTGGAAGCCGCCTATCTTGAGATGTGGCAAAACGATCTGGCAGGCAACGGGCCGCGCGAAATACGGCTCTGAAGTCCGCCGCGTCCGGCCCAATCGCCGCGGCAGCGCGAAAACGCGTGCCGCTGCATTAGCGCTCGATGCGGGTGATCTTCGAGCCTTCGAAAGTCAGGTTGTACATCAATCCCTTGTTCGAAAAAATGAAGCCGATGATGGGCTGTTTGACGGTATTGGTGGTGATCTCGCCCCCGGCCCCGAGCGTCGCAAGCGCCACGCTGCCGTCCACCCCCGCCTCCCAGCCCCGGCTCCTGCGGAAGTCCCCCAGCACCTTCTGGTTCATGAACAGGAGGATCTGCGACTTGACCTGCGCTCCGAGCTGGAAGCCGATCGAGGCTGCGGCAATGCTGTAGTAGGCCACGGTCCTGCCATTGACGAGCAGTGCGCCCTCCCCGTACTCACCGCCGATGCCGATGCCGGCCTTGAACACCTTGGGGAATACCAGCATGCCGGCCGCTTTTTGCGCCAGGCGCTTCCCGGCGCTGGTCTGCCGGTAAAAGTTCTCGATCGCCTCCTGCACTTCGGCGTCTATCTCCTCCTTCGACGCCGCCCCGGCCACCGTCATCCCGCCGAGCCACAGCGCCAGGGCGAGGCCCCCTGTCGCCAGAAGATTCTTGAGGTCCATATTCACCTTCTCCGGTCACGTCGCCTGACGTTTGCTAGAATCTTCGCATGACTGCGGTCGCCGGACAAACCGCCGTTGACCCCGTCCGCCAGCGCGAGGCCGCGGCGGCGCTGCGCGCCTTCCTCCCGCCTGCCTCGGTGCTGTTCGAGCACGAGGACGTGAAGCCCTACGAATGCGATGGCCTCTCCGCCTACCGCCAGGTGCCGATGGTGGTCGCGCTGCCGGAAACCGAGGAACAGGTCTGCCGCATCCTCAGGACCTGTCATGAGT
>DAIDBG010000192.1 GCA_027310225.1 bacterium
GCACGATCATGGAAGCGGAAATGGCGGCAAACCTCGAGCGCGAGTGGCAACGCGGGCGCGACCAGCTCTCCGCTGCCCTGCGCTCGCTGCTCGAGCGCGGGCGCGAGGTGCGGGCCGTTGACTACCAGCGCGCCCTGTCGCGTATTCCTCTGCTTCAGGAAAGCCTCGAGGAACTGTTCATCACCCGCTACGACGCGATTCTTACGCCCGCTGCAGCGGGCACGGCACCGCAGGGACTCGACTCGACGGGCGACCCTGCATTCTGCACGCTTTGGACGCTCTGCGGCATGCCCGCGGTCTCGCTGCCGCTGATGCAGGGGTCGAACGGCCTGCCGCTCGGCGTGCAGCTCGTGGGGCGGCGCTACTTCGACGCGCGCCTCCTGCGCACCGCGCGCTGGCTGGTCAACCGCCTGGACCAGCCCCGGGACGGGAAGGGAGCCGGCTGATCCCGTAATGGGTCGGCGGAAGGCGGCTGCATTGCTGTGAAACCGAAAATCCTCGTCACCCGCGAAGTTTTCGACGAAACGCTCGGCTACCTCGCGCAGCACTGCGAGGTCGAGTCGAATCAGGAGGACACCGCCTTCGACCCCGGGACGCTGGCGCGCCGTCTCGCGGAGAAGGACGGCGTGGTGTGCTGTCTCACCGACCGCATTGATGCGAAGCTCCTCGAGCGCTGCCCGAAGCTGAGGATCGTTTCGAACATCGCGGTCGGCTACAACAACATTGACATCGCCGCGTGCACCGCGCGCGGGGTGATGGCGACCAATACGCCCGGCGTGCTGGACGATTCGACCGCCGATCTGGCGTGGGCGCTGATGCTGGCAACCGCGCGGCGTCTGACCGAGCTCGAGCGCCGCGTGCGCGCGGGCGAATGGACGGGATGGCGGCTCAAGCAATGGCTGGGCGTGGACGTGCACCACGCCACGCTCGGCATCTTCGGCATGGGGCGCATCGGGCAGGCGATCGCGCGGCGCGCGGCCGGATTCGAGATGAAGGTGCTCTATCACAATCGGAGGCGGGTAGCCGCCGCTCTGGAGCGGCGGCTAAATGCCACATACGTCTCAAAAGAGGAACTCCTCAAGCAGGCTGATTTCGTGGTATTGCAGGTGCCGTACTCGCCGGAGACCCATCACCTGATCGGGGCCGCGGAGCTGCGATTGATGAAGCCGACCGCGATTCTCGTCAATTCCACGCGCGGCGGCGTGGTGGACGACGCCGCCTTGATCGCGGCGCTGAAGGCGGGTGTCCTGCGCGGCGCCGGGCTCGACGTGTTCGAGAACGAGCCCGGCCTCAACCCCGGTTTCCTCGGGCTCGACAACGTGGTGCTCGCGCCGCACGTTGGCAGCTCCACCGAGGCCACCCGGCGCGCGATGGCCATGACCGCGGCGTGCAATCTCGTCGCCGGGCTGACCGGCGGCACGCCGCCCAACCTGCTCAACCCGGAAGCGAAAAAGCGATAACCGCTCCAGTCCACAACCCGGACACGCCCGTGTTCCAGGGCTTTATTGCACCGGTGAATTTGGCTACACTGGAATTGCAACGACCGGCATGAGGGACCGCCGGGAGGAGATCGCGATGAAGACCGTGAGGCAGTTGCTGCAAGGCAAGAGCAGGGAAATTTACTCGATCGCGCCGGAGGCGCGGGTGTTCGACGCGCTCAGGCTGATGGCCGAGAAGAGTGTGGGCGCCCTGCTGGTGATCGGGAACGGCAGGCTGGCGGGCATCATTTCCGAACGCGACTACGCGCGCAAGGTGATACTGCTCGGCAAGTCCTCGCATGATATCCCGGTGCGCGAGATCATGACCGAGAAGGTGGTCACCGTGCAGCCCGGCCAGACGGTCGAGGAGTGCATGGCGCTGATGACCAACCGGCGCATCCGGCACCTGCCGGTGATGGACGGCGAACGGCTGATCGGCGTGCTCTCGATCGGCGACCTGGTGAAGGAAGTGATCGCCGAGCAGGAGCAGACCATCAAGCAGCTCGAATCGTATATCCATAGGTGAACTTCGCGCTTCCACCCGAAGTTCAGTGTTCGAGGTTCAAAGTTCAAGGTTCAAAGTTCAAAGTTCAACCCGAACTCACCAGCCGCTGGGCGGAGCGATTCTGAACCCGGAACATTGAACCCTGAACTGCGCGTATGCGCTTCGGCGCGATCATCATCGGCGCCGAGATCCTGTCCGGGAAACGGCAGGACAAGCATTTCGGCAAGGCGATCGAGATGCTCGGGGAGCGCGGCCTGCAGCTCGCGTGGTGCCAGCACCTGGGAGATGATCCCGATCTCATCACGGCCGCGTTCAGGCGCACGTTTGCCGGAGAGGACGTGGTCTTTAGTTTCGGCGGTATCGGAGCGACTCCCGACGACCACACGCGCGCGGCGGCCGCGCGCGCGGCGGGAGTGCCGCTCAAGCTGCATCCGCAGGCGGAGGCCGAGATCAGGGCGCGTTTCGAGAACGATCCCAAGCAGGTCACGCCGCAGCGCCTGATGATGGGAGAGTTTCCCGAGGGGGCAGACATCATTCCCAATCCCTACAACCGGATCCCGGGGTTCAGCCTCCGGCACCATCATTTTCTGCCCGGGTTCCCGGAGATGGCGTGGCCCATGCTGGCATGGGTGCTCGACACGCATTACCGCGACGCGTTCGCACCGGGGAGAGTCGGAGAATCCTCGATCATCGTTCGCGGGGCGGGGGAGAGCCAGTTGATCGAGCTCATGAACCAGTGCCTCACCCGTCATCCGGGGATCAAGGTATTCAGCCTGCCGCGGCTGGAGCCGGATCGCCATATCGAACTCGGCGTGCGCGGCGACCCCCGTGAAGTCGCCACCGCCATAATGGTGCTCAAGCAGGGCGTGAGCGCGCTCGGCTTTCCGTGGACCGATCCGGCCTGACGCCCGGCCGCAAAAACAAAAAGCCCCCGGGATATGCCGGGGGCTTTCAGTAACGGGTCGGGCCGGCTCAGGCCTTTTTCGCCTTCTTCGTTCCGGCCACCGCCTGCTTGGCGACGGCTTCGAAGTTGGACTGGCTGACCTCGGCAAACTGCTTGGCGACCTTCGACAGGTTATCGTAGGTGGAATTCACCGCTGCGATCGCAGACTTCAGCGCGGCGATGCCGACCTCGGAACCGGCCGGTGCGGTCTTCACCATCTTGTCGAGCGTCGCGATCAGCTGCTTGTTGAACTCGGCGATCTGCTCTTCGACGAGCTTGCTGATTTCGGCTTGCGTAGCCGCCGTGACGTCGTAGACTTCGCGCGCGTAGGCGGTCGCCTTCTCGATGGAGGGCTGCGCCAGGTTGTCCTTCAGTGCCGCCAGTTGCTGCAGGTCCTTTACCGCCGCGAGCGCCTTGGCGCCTTCCACGCTATCGGCGAACGCCGCCTTCGCGGCCTTGATCTGCAGGTCGAAGATGCGCTCTGCGCCTTGCAACGCCACGCCGGCGAACCTCGCCGCAACTTCCAGATTGGCCTTGTTGAAGGCCACCAACTGCTCAGGGGCTTGGTACATCATCAATCTCCTTTAACGACAAAGTGTTCGATCAGAAACCGTGCTGCTTTTTGCTGCACTGCACAATTCAAATTATATGCTCTATAGCTGGGAAGTCAATGGGGTTTGAAAAATATTTTTTGCAATGCACCAAATCATATCAATAAGCGAGCGCTTACCGCTATGCTCCGCTTTGCCCCGGAATATTTGATTAAAAATGTTTTATAATCATCAGGCTATATTGACAGCCTGGTTTCTGGACCCGGGTTTTGGCACTTGAACGGCGCCCTTTATTCCAGCCGGAGCAAGGTGGCGGGGTAAAAGCGGACGAGGAACGATCGCCGCGCGACTATGCCGGGCGAGGCAAGGAGAACGATGTGGCCACCATTTTCAGCAGGATCATCCAGCGCGAAATCCCCGCCAATATCCTCTACGAGGACGAATCATGCCTCGCCCTCCGGGACGTCAACCCGCAGGCACCGACCCACGTTCTCGTGATCCCGAAGAAGGAGATCGCAACGCTGGTTGACGCCACGCCAGAAGACCAGGCGCTGCTCGGGCACCTCATGCTGGCGGCGGCCCGGGTCGCGCGCCAGCTCGGGGTGAGCGACGCGTTCCGGATCGTCGTCAACAACGGAGCGGACGCCGGACAAAGCGTTTTTCACCTGCACCTGCACATCCTGGCCGGGCGCAAGTTCCGCTGGCCGCCAGGATAGAAGACCAGTGATGAGTGCAGGCTGATGAGTGCAAAATGTTCAGCTTATTCTGCACTTTGCACTCCGTACTCAGGTTTCGAGGGGCAGCCGCACCGGCTGACCGGTATGTGCGGAGCGCTCGATGGCGAGCGTGGTCTCGAGATTGATGCGCGCCTGCCCCGGGGTGGTGTGAACCGTGGGATTGCCGGTGACGAGATGGTCGAGCCAGGCGCGCGTCTCGTTGGCGAGCGGGCCCCAGAAGTCGCCCACCGCCCAGTCACCGGCGGTGTTGCTGCCGAGGAAGGCCATGTTGACCTGGTGATCCGGCACGTAGGCGTGCGGAATGCCTTTGTCGCTGAAGAGCAAATGGTCCATATGATCGTCGTCGATGATCATGGTGCCCTCGGCGCCGAGCAATTCCACCCGGTCCGACTGGCCGAGTGTCGGGTACTTTTCGGGCAGCGCATAGCTCACGCCGAGGTTGATGACGGCGCCATCGGCGAACGTGACGAGTGCCCAGGTGACGTCGTGCGCGTTGTAGCCCTTGCTCTTGAAGAGCCCGCTCTGCCCGCGCGCCACCACCTCCACCGGCGGGTTGCCCTCCATGAACCAGCACATCAGGTCCACGTAATAGGTGAGGACATCCATCACCGGCGTGGCGTGCGCATCGCGTTTGAGGATGGCGAACGCCTGCGCGCGTGAGTTGTACACCCGGGCCAGGCCGCCGATCACCCTGCCGAGGCGCCCATGAATCATTTGTTCCTTCGCCCGGAGAAAACACTCCTTGAAGCGGCGGCTGTAGCCGATGCAAAGGCTGCCACCGGTTGCCTTCAGCGTGGCGAGGATGTCGTCCGCGTCCTTGAGCGTGAGCGCGATCGGCTTTTCCACCAGCACCGGTTTCCCCAGCTCGAGCGCCCTGCGCACCGGGGCCGCATGCTCGCCCTCCGGCGTGGAGACGAAGACCGCGTTCACTTCCGGCCGCTCGATGACCTCCAGATTATTGCCGGAATGAAAGTCGGCACCGGCCTGCCCGGCGAGAAATCTCGCGCGCTGGGAATCGAGGTCGGAGATGGCGAGGAATTCGACCGCAGGATGCTTTGCCGCAAGGCGCGCCCGCAAGGTGCCGATGCGCCCGGCACCGACGACCGCCACGCCCAGTGCTTTCGATTGCTTCATGTCTCGTCAGTAAACGCGGTTGAGCGGTGCCTCGCCTTTCAGAAGAACACGCTCGACGTTCGCCCATGCTTCGCGGAACAGGGTGGCGGCGGACTGGCGCGTCACGCCCGCGATGTGCGGGGTGAACAGCACGCGGCGCGCGGCCTCGCCTTGCAGGGCGAACAGCGGGCTGTCGGCGTCCGGCGGCTCGGTCGAATAGACGTCCACTGCCGCACCGCCGAGGTGGCCGGAACCGAGATAAGTGGCGAGCGCCGCCTCGTTGACGATGCCCCCGCGCGCAGCCTGGATCAGCACCGCGCCCTGCTTCATCATCGCGAGCTGCTTCGGTCCGATCATGCCGCGGGTCTGCGGCAGCAGCGGCACGTGGAGCGTGACGATATCGGCTTCCTTGAGCAATTCTTCGAGCGGCAGCGCCCGGGCGCCGATCTTCGCGGCGGCGGCCGCCTCGCGCGGCGCGGGATCGAAATAGACGATGCGGCAGCCGAAGCGGTGGAACGCCTGCGCCACCGCGAGGCCGATCACGCCCAAGCCCACGACACCCACGGTGAGCCCGTCGAGCCCCGCGAGATTGTCGGCCAGCATGCGGGCGCGGAAGGAGACATAGTTGCCTTCGCGGATCTCGGC
>DAIDBG010000208.1 GCA_027310225.1 bacterium
GTCGAAACCCATCGCAAAGGCCTCTTCCGCCGTCAGCGTGCCGCCGAAGCGCACCCCGCCGTAGAGCGCGAACTCGCGCCGGCGTTCGAGCAGCAGCCGCAGCACTTTCAGAAAATTCTTGTCCCAGCGCACCGTGATGCCGTATTCGGCCACGCCGCCGAAGCCCGCCATCACCCGCCGGTCCAGGGACTCGTAGAGATCGCGCACGTTGCGGACCGGAACAAACGGCACGCGCTGGCCGCGTGCATCCACCCCGGAAATCGCGGGCGGCAGCGGCTCGATCTTGAGCCCATCAATGCCGGCGACCGCATGCCCCTCGTTCATCAGGTAATGCGCCAGTGCAATGCCCGCCGGCCCCATGCCGGCAATCAGCACGCGCTTTCCTGTCGCCGGCCGGGGGTAAGGCGTTCGCAGGTTGAGCGGGTTCCAGCGCGTGAGCAGCGAATAGATTTCGAAGCCCCACGGCAGCTCGAGCACGTCCTTGAGGGTGCGTGTTTCCGCCTGCGGAATGTTGACCGGCTCCTGCTTCTGGTAGATGCAGGACTTCATGCAGTCGTTGCAGATGCGGTGGCCGGTCGCGGCGACCATGGGATTGTCCACCACGATGATGGCAAGCGCCCCGATCGCCCAGCCCTCGGTCTTGGCCTTGTGGAATTCGGAAATCTTCTCTTCCAGCGGGCAGCCGGCGAGGGTCACGCCGAACGGGCTCTTCTTGAACGAGGCCGTACCCCGTCCCGTCGCGCCCTTCTCGAGCAGCCCCTTGGAGCACGAATCCTTGCCCTGCTCATGGCACCAGATGCAGTAATGCGCCTCACCGAGCGCGCCGACGAGATCGGTGCCGGGATCGGTCAGCTTGAAGCCGTCGCGCCGGCGCAATTGCTCCGTCGTGAAGTGATACTCCGTGTAGCCATGCGACGTATCGGCTGTTGCCGGCACCAGGCGCTGCGGATCGAGCTTGTGCGGTGCCTTGAACAGCACACCCGCGCCATGGCGCTTCCCGCCCGCCGCCGACAGCGCGGCCCATGCCGCATAGCGCAACGCCAATTCGAGCTTTGCCGCGTGCATGGCCTCGTCTTTCTGCCATTCCGTCACGTGGCGCGCGAATGCGGGCTCGCTGAATGGCTCTCCGAACGCCCGTTCCAGCTCGCGCGCCAGCGCCGGCCCATCGAACCCCTCCGCTTCCTGGGGTTTGAACTTGTGCATCGCTTTGCGCTGCACGAACTGGCGCCTCACGCTGAAGAGCGGCGCAGCCGCATGGTGGCGCACGGCGAGCGCCCGGACTTCGTTCGTGATGCCGAACAGCCGCGCGAGGAACTGCTCGAGATGCGGCGCGAGCGCCAGCAGCAGATCGGACTCCTGCTTGGGCGCCAGCACCGACGGGTCGTTGCGCGCCGCAGCCAGCCGGTCGCGCAGCGCGGCGTCACTGCCCGCAAGCTCGTGCAGGAACGCACCGTCGAGGCGAAGCAACCCGTCGCGGCTGTACAGGTCTTCAAAAGTCAGGCCGAACGCGGGCGTGAGATCAGCGGCGGCAGTCACGGTGCGCACATGAAAACAAAAAAGTATACCAACCGGGGCACTGCCGGTATTGGACGCCGTTGTTATTTAGTTGTATTTTTTCGTTCTATGCCGCCAGTGCGCCCGGCCGCCGGCGCATCACGCTGCGCTCACGGCGGCGCTGCGTTCGGCGGCCCGTACGGTATTAGCAATCACCATCGCGATCGTCATCGGCCCCACGCCGCCCGGAACCGGCGTGATCCATCCCGCGATCTCCCGTACTCCGGCGTAATCCACATCGCCGACGATGCCCTGCCCCGCGATGCGGTTGATGCCCACGTCCAGCACCGCGGCGCCCGGCTTGACCATGTCCGCGGTAACCAGCCGGGCGCGGCCGGCGGCCACCACCAGGATGTCGGCGCGACGCGCATGCCTTGCGAGATCCGGCGTTCTGCTGTGGCAAACCGTCACGGTCGCCCCGCGCGCCATCAGCATCAGGGCCATGGGCTTGCCGACGATGGCGCTGCGTCCCACGACCACCGCCTCGCGGCCATCAATCGCGATGCCAGCGTGATCGAGCAGTGCCATCACGGCGCGCGGCGTGCAGGGCTCATGCAGCGGATGGCCTGCGACCAGGGCGCCCAAGCTGTGGCGGGTCATGCCGTCAACGTCTTTTTCCGGCGCAATCGCGTTCGTGACGAGCTCGGCATCGAGTTGGGCAGGAAGCGGCAGCTGGACCAGTATGCCGTGCACCCGCGGATTGCGGTTGAGCTTGTCCAGCGCTGCGAGCAGGACATCCTGCGGACAATCAGCGTCGAACGGATGGATTTCGGAATGAATGCCGGCCCCGTTGCAGGCCCGCACCTTGTTGCGGATGTAGATTTTCGAGGCGGCGTTATCGCCCGCCAGGCACACGGCCAGACCCGGCCGCACGTTCATCCGGCCGAGAGCGGCGACGCGTTCCTCGAGCTGGGCATAGACTTCACGGGTGACGGCCGCTCCGTCGATTACAGTCGCGGCCATCGGTCAGTTGCGGCGGGGAGGAACGTTCGATTTCGACATTCTTGACGGCTTGTCGTGCTGCCGGCCGCACAGTATTGCATACTGGCACGATTGTTGTCACCGGCCGGCTCGTCAGGGTTGCGGCCGGGCTGCGGGCGCGTCCCCCACGATCTGAAAGAAAACCTCGTCCTGCTTGATCATGCCGAGTTCGCTGCGGGCACGCTCTTCGACCGCATCGAGACCCTGCTTGAGATCGCGCACCTCCTCATCCATCGCGGCGTTGCGCGCCTGCAACTTCTGGTTGATTTCGCGCTGCGCGCGGATTTCCCGATCCATCTCCCACACCCTGAGCCAGCTGCCTTTGCCCAGCCACAGCGGATGCTGGATGAGCAGGATCAATGCCGCCAGCGCCAAGGCCAGCAATTTCACCGTTTGCCGTTCACCGGAGTTGGTGGAACGCCGCGCGACCCGGGTAGCTCGCCGTCTCGCCGAGGTCTTCCTCGATCCGCAGCAGCTGGTTGTACTTCGCGAGACGGTCGCTGCGCGACAGCGCGCCGGTCTTGATCTGCAGCGCGTTGGTCGCCACCGCGATATCGGCGATGGTAGTGTCCTCGGTTTCGCCCGAGCGGTGCGAAATCACCGTGGTGTACCCGGCGCGCTTCGCCGTTTCGATTGCCGCCAGGGTCTCGGTGAGCGTGCCGATCTGGTTGACCTTGATCAGCACGGAGTTCGCCACATTCCGCTCAATACCCTGCTTGATGATTGCGGTATTGGTTACAAACAGGTCATCCGCAACCAGCTGCACCTTCTTCCCGAGGCGCCTGGTGAGCAGCTTCCAACCCTCCCAGTCGTTCTCCGCCATTCCGTCTTCGATGCTGATGATGGGGTACTTCTCCACCCACGCTGCGAGATAATCCGTGAACTGCCCGGCGTCCATTGACAGCCCCTCCGAAGCCAGCGTGTATTCGCCGCCCTCGTAGAACCCGGAGCTCGCGCAGTCGAGCGCGATCATCACGTCGTCACCGGGCCGGTAGCCTGCTGCCTCGACCGCCTCGAGGATCGCCTTGATCGCCGCCTCGTGCTTCGGCAGGCGCGGAGCAAATCCGCCCTCGTCACCCACAGCCGTGGACAACCCGCGGTCCGCAAGCCGCTTTTTCAGCGCGTGAAAGACCTCGGAGCCGCAACGCAGGGCTTCGCGGAAAGAGGAAGCGCCGACCGGCACGATCATGAACTCTTGCATGTCGAAGCCGTTATCGGCGTGAGCGCCACCGTTGATCACGTTCATCATCGGCACCGGCATGGACAGGGGCCCCGCGCCGCCCAGATAGCGGTGCAGCGGCAGGCCCGATTCCTCGGCGGCGGCCCTCGCCACCGCCAGCGATACCGCCAGGATGGCGTTCGCGCCGAGCCGCGACTTGTTCTCCGTGCCGTCGAGCTCGATCAACGTCTTGTCCACGAAGCCCTGCTCGGTCGCGTCAACGCCGATCACGGCCTCGCAGATCTCGGTATTGACGTTCTCGACCGCCTTGAGCACTCCCTTGCCGCCGTAGCGGACCGCATCCCCATCGCGCAGTTCGATCGCCTCGCGGCTGCCGGTGGACGCTCCCGAAGGCACTGCGGCACGCCCCAGGACGCCGGACTCCAGCAGCACGTCGGCCTCGACCGTCGGATGGCCGCGTGAATCGAGAATCTCTCTTGCAATCACATCTACGATCGCACTCATTGTTGTTCCTGTCGTGATCGATGTTTAAACGTGCCCCGTTACAGCAGGTCCTCGGCGAGGCCGCGCTGCTTGACCGTGGCGTCGAGCACCTTCAGCGTCTCGAGCAGCGATTTCATGAGTTTCAGCGGCCAGGCGTTGGGACCGTCCGAGGGCGCCTTGTCGGGGTTCGGGTGCGTCTCCATGAACAGCCCGGCAATGCCGCTCGCCACCGCCGCGCGCGCCAGCACCGGCACGAATTCGCGCTGGCCGCCGCTCGCAATGCCCTGCCCCCCGGGCAGCTGCACCGAGTGCGTGGCGTCGAACACCACGGGGCAGCCGGTCTCGCGCAGGATCATCAGCGAGCGCATGTCGGAGACCAGGTTGTTGTAACCGAACGAGACGCCGCGTTCGCATACCAGAATGTTGTCGCATTGACTCGCCGCCTTTGCCTTTTCCACCACGTTCTTCATGTCGCCCGGCGCCAGGAACTGACCCTTCTTGACGTTGACCGGCTTGCCGGCAGCGGCCGCGGCGCAGATGAAATCCGTCTGCCGGCCCAGGAACGCCGGCGTCTGCAGCACGTCCACCACGGCCGCTGCCGCCGCGATTTCGTTGATGGCGTGGACGTCGGTCAGGACCGGCACGCCAATCTGTTTCCTCACTTCGCCCAGAATCTCAAGACCTTTATCCATCCCAAGGCCCCGAAAGGATTTTATGGATGTCCTGTTCGCCTTGTCGTAAGACGATTTATAGATGAATGAAAGTTGCAACTGGGCGCAGATTGCCTTCAGCTCGCCGGCGGTATCGAGCGCCAGCCCGCGTGATTCGACTACGCAGGGACCCGCGATCAGGAACAGCGGCTGATCGAGCCCCGCTTCGAAGCCGCACAGTTTCATGCGTTACCCGCCTTCCGGCCGGGTGGCGGTGCCGTCCGGGATCACCGCTGGCGGGATGACGCGACGCATGCTCTTCAGGCGATGCTTTTCAGCCGCCCGGCGTCCCCCGTCCGCTCGGCTTGGTCGGGCCGGGCATTGGCCGCCGCGGCCTGCACGAATGCCTTGAACAACGGGTGCCCGTTGCGCGGCGTCGAGGTGAATTCCGGATGAAACTGGCAGCCGACGAACCAGGGATGGTTCGCCAGCTCCACCATCTCGCACAGCCCGTCCTTTGCCGACACCCCGCTCACCCGCAGACCTGCTTCCCTGAGCCGCGGCAGATAATGGTTGTTGATCTCGTAGCGGTGACGGTGGCGTTCCACGATGCGCTCCGCGTCATAGACACGGCGCACCACCGAATCCGGCTCGAGCAGACATTCCTGGCCGCCCAGGCGCATGGTCCCGCCGAGATCGGATTTGACGTCGCGCCGCTCGATGCGGCCGTCGCGGTCCTGCCACTCGGTAATGAGCGCCACCACCGGATGGGGCGTATCGGGATCGAACTCGGTGCTGTGGGCCCCGGTGAGCCCCGCAACGTTCCTGGCGTATTCGATCACCGCCAGCTGCATGCCAAGGCAGATGCCGAGGTAGGGCACGCCGTTCTCGCGCGCGTAACGGATGGCCTTGATCTTGCCCTCGACGCCACGCCGGCCGAAACCGCCCGGCACCAGGATCGCGTCCATGTCGTGGAGGCAGGCGGTGCCGTTCTTTTCGATGCTCTCGGAATCCAGGTAATGAATCCTGATCCGGGCGCCGGTATGGATGCCGGCGTGGATCAGCGCCTCAGTCAGCGACTTGTAGGACTCGGTGAGATCCACGTACTTGCCCACCAGGGCGATGCTGACGGCGCGCTGCGGGTGCTCGAGCGCGTAAACCAGGTTCTCCCAGATCGAAAGGTCGGCCGGCGGCGGGTTCAGTCCCAGCTTGCGGCACACGATGTCGTCGAGCTTCTGCGCGTGCAACACGACGGGAATCTTGTAGATGCTGTCCACGTCCACCGCGGAGATGACCGCCTCCACCCCGACATTGGTGAAGAGCGCGATCTTCCTGCGCTCGTCCTCCGGCAGGGTCCGGTCGGCGCGGCACAGCAGCACGTCGGGCTGGATACCGATCTCCCGTAGCTCCTTGACCGAATGCTGGGTCGGTTTGGTCTTGATCTCCCCCGCCGAGGCGATGTACGGGACGAGCGTCAGGTGCACGAAGCAGACGTTTTCACGCCCCAGCTCGATCGCCATCTGCCGGATCGCCTCCAGGAACGGCAGCGACTCGATATCGCCCACCGTGCCGCCGATCTCGACGATGGCGACCTGCACGTCGCCTGCGCCGCGGCGGATGAAGAGCTTGATCTCGTCGGTGATGTGCGGAATGACCTGCACGGTGCCGCCCAGGTAGTCGCCGCGGCGCTCCTTCCTGATCACGCTCTCGTAGATCTGGCCGGTGGTGAAATTGTTGTGCTTCGACATCTTGGCGTGGAGGAAGCGCTCGTAATGGCCGAGATCGAGGTCGGTCTCGGCGCCGTCTTCGGTGACGAAGACTTCGCCGTGCTGGAAGGGGCTCATGGTCCCCGGATCCACGTTGAGATACGGGTCCAGCTTGACCATCGAGATTTTGAGGCCGCGTGACTCGAGAATGGCGGCCAGAGAGGCGGCGGCGATACCTTTGCCCAGGGAGGAAACCACACCACCTGTGACAAAGATGAATTTGGTCATCGCATAAGCCAGCGGTTTGCCTATTTTATCGAAAAAAGACGCCGCGTCCAATGATCATGCATGTTCCATGTTCAAGGTTCCGTGTTCCAGGTTCCGAGTTCAAACCCCGAACTTTGGACGTTGAATTTTGAACCCTCGAACCGCCCCTGCTCATCGCTTCGGCGTGCCGGCTTCACGGGCGAGATAGAGCCAGGTCTCGATCACGGTGTCCGGATTGAGCGACAGGCTCTCGATGCCCTCCTCCATCAGCCATTTCGCCAGGTCGGGATGATCGGAGGGGCCCTGGCCGCAGATGCCCACGTACTTGCCGGCCTTGCGGCAGGCCTGGATCGCGAGGTGCAGCATCTGCTTCACCGCCGGATCGCGCTCGTCGAAGGCCTCGGCGACCAGGCCCGAGTCGCGGTCGAGCGCAAGCGTCATCTGGGTCATGTCGTTGGAGCCGATCGAAAAGCCGTCAAAGTACTCGAGGAACCGGTCGGCCAGGATGGCGTTGGAGGGAATCTCGCACATCATGATGATCCGCAGGCCGTTCTGTCCCCGTTTCAGGCCGTTGGCCGCGAGCAGATCGAGCACCTGCTTCGCCTCGTTCACCGTGCGCACGAACGGCACCATGATCTCGATGTTCGTGAGGCCCATGTCGTCGCGCACCTTCCTGAGCGCCCGGCATTCCAGCTCGAAGCAGTCACGGAACGAGGAGGCGACGTAGCGCGCCGCACCGCGGAAACCCAGCATCGGGTTCTCCTCGTGCGGCTCGTAGCGCGCGCCGCCGGTGAGGCGGGAGTACTCGTTCGACTTGAAGTCGGAGAGCCGGACGATCACCGGCTTGGGCCAGAAAGCGGCGCCCAGGGTCGCCACGCCCTCGGCCAGCTTCTCGACATAGAACGTCACCGGGTCGGGATAGCCGGCGCTGTGCTCTTCGACCGCCACCTTGAGGTCGGCCGTCAGGTCCGGATAGGCCAGCACCGCCTTGGGGTGCACTCCGATCATGCGCGCGATGATGAACTCGAGACGCGCCAGCCCCACCCCCTCGTTCGGCAGCCGCTGGAACTCGAAGGCGAGCTCCGGGTTGCCGACGTTCATCGTGATCTTGACCGGCGCCCTCGGTATGCTGTCGAGCGAGAGGTCAATGACCTCGGTTTCGAGTATGCCGCGATAGACGAAGCCGGTATCGCCTTCGGCGCACGAGACCGTAACCGGCTTGCCGTCCTTGAGCGCCTGGGTGGCGTCACCGCATCCCACCACGGCCGGAATGCCGAGCTCGCGGGCGATGATGGCGGCGTGGCAGGTCCGCCCGCCGCGATTGGTGACGATGGCCGAAGCACGCTTCATCACCGGTTCCCAGTCGGGGTCGGTCATGTCGGTCACCAGCACGTCGCCCTCGCGCACCCTGTCCATCTCGACCGCGCTCTTGACGAGCCGCACCGGACCGCTGCCGATGCGCTGGCCGATGGCGCGGCCGGTGGCGAGGACTTCCGCGCGCTGCTTGAGTCGGTAGCGGCGCAACGTGTCGGTTTTTTCGCCCGCTTTGACGGTTTCCGGGCGGGCCTGGAGGATGTAGAGCCTGCCGTCCACGCCGTCCTTGCCCCACTCGATGTCCATCGGGCGGCCGTAATGCCGCTCGATCACCGTGGCGTAGCGCGCCAGCTCTTCGACCTCGGCATCGGTGATGGAAAAGCGGCGGCGGTCGGCCTCCGGCACCTCGACGGTCCTGACCGAGAGCCCGGCCTGGCGGGTATCGGCAAAGATCATCTTCACCACCTTCGAGCCCAGGCCGCGGCGCAGGATGGCTTTCCTGCCTGCGTCGAGGGCGCGCTTATAGACGTAGAACTCGTCCGGGTTCACCTTTCCCTGGACCACGGTTTCGCCCAGCCCGTAGGACGAAGTGATGAACACCACCTGGTCGAAGCCCGATTCGGTGTCGAGCGTGAACATGACCCCGCTCGCGCCCAGGTCGCTGCGCACCATGCGCTGCACGGCGGCCGACAGCGCGACCTCGTCGTGGGTGAAGCCCTGGTGCACGCGGTACGAGATTGCGCGGTCGTTGTAAAGCGAGGCGAACACCCGCTTGATGGCGTCGAGCAGGTTCTCCAGGCCGTGCACGTTGAGGAAGGTCTCCTGCTGGCCGGCGAACGAAGCCTCCGGCAGGTCCTCCGCCGTCGCGGAGGAGCGTACCGCGAACGACACCCCGGCGCTGGAGCCGGCCGCAAGCTTCTGATAGCCTGCGCCGATTTCCTGCTGCAAGCCCGCCGGAAACGGCTGCGCCACGATCCAGTCGCGGATTTCCTGGCCGGTCTTGGCGAGCGCGGCGACATCGTTCGCGTTGAGCGCGGAAAGCCGGCCGGCGATGCGCCGGTCCAGGCCGTTTTGCGCCAGAAATTCGCGGTAGGCCCGGGCCGTGGTCGCAAAACCGCCCGGAACGCGCACGCCGGCGCCCGCAAGCTGGCTGATCATCTCGCCGAGGGAGGCGTTTTTGCCGCCGAAAGTGGCTACATCGCTCTTGCGCAGGGCGGCAAGATCGAGAACGAGGGGGTCATTGCTCATGACGAAGAAATTGTCTGTCCCGGGAAAACGCGATATTTTACCGGTAATCACCGTTACCGGCAGCACCGATCATGCAGAGGCGCGCCGCGTTCTTCGTTTCCGACCGCACCGGCATCACCGCGGAGATGCTGGGACACAGCCTGCTCACCCAGTTCGACGGCGTGCCGTTCGACGAGGTGACGCTGCCGTTCGTGGACTCGGCGGAGAAGGCGCATGATGCCGTGCAGCAGATCAACCGGCGGGGAGCGGAGGACGGTATCCGCCCGATCGTGATCAGCACCCTGGCGAGGACCGAGATCGCACAGGTGATCGGCCAGGCGAACGCGTTGTTCCTCGATTGTTTCGAGATCTTCATCGCACCCCTGGAGCGCGAGCTGGGTTTGAAAGCGTCGCACGCAGTCGGGCGCGCACACAGCGTTTTCGATTTCGTCAACTACCACCACCGTATCGAGTCCGTGAATTACGCGCTGTCCCACGACGACGGCGTCCCCACGCGCGACCTGTCGGAAGCGGATATCGTCCTGATCGGCGTGTCGCGCAGCGGCAAGACGCCGACCTGCCTTTATCTCGCCATGCAGTTCGGCATCCGCGCCGCCAATTATCCGCTGATCCCGGAGGATTTCAGCAGCATGAGCCTGCCGCCGCAGCTGCGCCCCCTGCGTGGCAGGCTCTACGGGCTCACCATCAAGCCGGAACGGCTGCAGCAGATCCGCAACGAGCGGCGCCCGGGAAGCCGCTACGCCACTCTGGCCAACTGCGAGTTCGAAGTGCGCGAGGCCGAAGCCCTGATGCGCCAGCAGGGCATACCCTACCTCGACGCCACCAGCAAGTCAGTCGAGGAGCTGGCGACGACCATATTGCAGGAAGCGAAGCTGGTGCGGAGGATCTACTGAACGCCTTCGCGTTCAAGGTTCCGGGTTCAAAGTTCCGGGTTCAAAGTTCAAGGTTCCCGGGCCGCGCGCTGCCGCACGCGCTCGAACAGGCAGACTGCGACGGCGGCAGCCACAT
>DAIDBG010000231.1 GCA_027310225.1 bacterium
CTCATGAACAACGGCATCATGTGGTTCGACCCGCGCCCCGGCTCGCCGAATTCGCTCGGCCCGGCGAAACGCCCGCTCACCAACATGTGCCCGGCCATCGCCTGCGGGAACGGCAAGCCCTGGTTCGCCATTGGCGCCTCGGGCGGGCGCAAGATTTTTCCCGCGGTGATGCAGGTTTCGTCGTTCCTGATTGACCACGGCATGACGCTCGAGGATGCGTTCCACCAGCCGCGCATTGACGCGAGCGAGGCGGAGTACGTGGCGGTTGATCTGCGCCTGCCCGTCGCTGCGCGCAAGGCGCTCGCTGAAAAATTTCCCACCCGGCTCGTCGAGCTGATGGTATATCCGGCCAGCTACGCGTGCCCGAGCGCGGTGTTCCGTGACCCGGAGACGGGCGATCACTTCGGAATGCCGGATGTGATGTCCCCGTGGTCAGGCGCCGTCGCCGAAGACGAATGACAGCCTCTCGCCGCGCAGGAAAAGCCGCAGGTGCTGACGTTTCCCGAGGTGAGTACCGAGCGCGCGGAACTGGAGCACTGTCGGGAGGAGAAAGTTTTCTTCGCTCCCACGACCTCACGCGCTCACGTCGATCTACAGCGGTCTGATCTGCACCTTGCGCCACTTGATGGGGCCGCCCGGAGCGCCTTTGGCGCGGTTGCCAAACTGGAGCGCGAACGGTCCCTGTTTGTACGTGCTGTCACGGGTATAGACAGTCACGGTGCCGTTGAACACGACGGTCAGCTCGGGGCCCTTGGCAGTGATCGCGTAAGTGTTCCAATTGCCGGTGGTCTTGTAGATAGGCGGCACGGGAACCGAGGCGAAATTGACGATTGCCCCCGTGGAATATTCCGCACCGGGGCGCTGGTCGTAGATGTTCGCTTCGTAGGCAGTGTCGGCGCTGATCTTGTTGGGATCCGAAACGCGGAAGAAGATTCCGCTCTGCGTGGTCTGATCCGCCCAGAATTCGGCGTAGATCTCGAAATCCTCGTAAGAGTTCTTCGAGACGAGATATCCGCCCTTGCCCTTGTCGGCCACGATGGCGCCGCCCTCCGCCCGCCAGTTGGCGTCGCCCACGCGGTTCCAGTTTTCCAGGCCCTTCTCGCCGTCGATCAACGTGGCCCACTCGGAACCGATAGTTGCGCAGCCCGAAGCAGTCAATAGAACGACGAGCAAACCCATCGAAATAGCAGACAGGCGTTTCACGGTGGTCCTCCCCCTGAATGAAACGACGATCGAGCAATCGCCGTGCTCCGGATTCTGCGCCGCCGCCCGTTAGTGTCAATAGCCTTACGCAAAACAAGGGATGAGCACGGGCTTGGCGGCCTGGTGCAGGTTGCAATGCGGCAAGGGCCTAACCAGATTGATTATTCATATTTTTATCTCACACTGGTCACGCTTCAAAAACGATTGACTCGGTAGGGCGTGAGGTCAATCGAGGGCTTGCGTCCGGAAACGATCTCGGCGATGAGGCGGCCGGAAGGTGCCCCGCCGCACAGTCCCATGTGGCCGTGGCCGAAGTTGTAGTACACGTTGCGGTGCTTCGCCGAAGCTCCGAGCACCGGCAGCGAGTCAGGCATGGAGGGCCGGCGCCCCATCCAGCGCGTGCCGTCGGCGGTGTTGACCCGAGGGAACATGCGCCGCATGTGCCGCTCGAGCACGTCCGCCCGCCTGTAGTTGGGCTCGGCGTAGATGCCGGCGAATTCCGCCTGTCCGGCGATGCGCACGCCCATTTCCATCGGCGTCACGAACACCTTTGCCTCGGACACGTGCACCGGCATCGGGATCTCGAGGCCGGGATCGGAGTAGGTGACGTGGTAGCCGCGCTCGGCTTCGATCACGACCGGCTCCCCGAGCCTGGCCGTGAGCTCGCCCGAGTGCACGCCGGCGCACACCACCAGCGTCTCCACCGGCAGCCGCCCGGCGTCGGTCGCGAGTATCCGAGCGCCGTTCCCGTCCACTTCGACGCCGAGCACCTGGCGCTGCACAATGCCCCCGCCGTCCTTCTGGAACTGCGCCGCGAGCGCCTTCACCAGGCGCTCGGGATTGGCGACGAATCCCTGGCCGGGCACCAGCACGCCGCGCACGTAGTTCGGCGCAAGCTGCGGCACCAGGCGGCGGATGCCAGCGGCGTCGAATTCCTCGGTCACCACGCCGCGCTCGCGCCGCATCTTCCAGGCGAGCGCGTCGTCGCGGTAGCTGCGCTCGCTTTCGTAAGCCACCAGGTAGCCGCTTCTGCGGATGAGGTCGGGGCAGCCCGCGTGCCGCGCGAGGTCTTCGTAGCATTCCTGCGACGGCCTGATCAGGGTGCGCAGCGCATCCGCATTTTGCGCCGCACGCCTCAGGGTCGCGGAGGCGACGAACCGCAGCAGCCACGGAGCGGCCCTCGGCAGGTACGACCAGCGCACCGTGAGCGGGCCCAGGGGATCGGCGAGATAGCCGGGCACCTTCCACAGGATCCCCGGCATGGCCTGGGGCGTACAGCCGGCCGGGTTGAGCATGCCGGCGTTTCCGAACGAGCAGTACTCGCCCGGGGGATGGGCGGTGACGACCGTCACTTCGTGACCGTCGCGCCGCAGGTAGCAAGCGGTGGTGATGCCCACTATTCCCGCGCCAATGACCGTGATCTTTTTGCCCACGATGGAACCCCTGAAGCGTGATCGGTGAGTCGAGACTGGCGACTGGTGGCTGATGAGGCGTGCTCGGCAAAAAGGTGGTGGGTGGTACTGGGTTCGAACCAGTGACCCCTGCCGTGTGAAGACAGTGCTCTACCGCTGAGCTAACCACCCACAGCGAGGCGGCATTCTAGCATCCGCGCACGACGTGCTTCAAACGGTGGTCAGGAAAAACACGGCCGCAGAAGCGCTTCACGCCGCACCCGGTCTCCGCTAATCTATCCGGCATCGCGATGTCCGAACGATACATCCCCTCAGTGACGCCGCCGGAGCGGCGCGACGAGCCTGCGCTGTGGTTCGCCTTCCGGCGCGCCGAGATTCTGGTCCTGAGCGGCGCCGGCCGCCCCGCGCTCCCGTACTGCGTGGACCTGTCCGAGCACGGCTTCGCGCCGCAGCGCAGCCAGTATCTCGGGCTCTACGACGGCAAACACTGCTACGCGGTCGAGATTCACGAGTCGCAGCCGCTGCCGGCGGGATGGGCGGCCCTCGGCCTGCGCGATCTCTTCGGCCTGGTCGAAACCACGCTCGCCGCGCTGTCGGGACGCGCCTACCAGATCCTGGAATGGGACCGGAATCACCGCTACTGCGGCCGCTGCGGCACGCCGACCGAGCCGCGCAGCGACGAGCGGGCGCGCACCTGTCCCGCGTGCGGCTACACGAGCTATCCTCCGGTCTCGCCGGCGATCATGATCCTCGTGACCAATGGCAGGAAACTCCTGCTCGCACGCAAGCCGGCGTTCCCGCCGGGGCGCTTCTCCGCGCTCGCCGGCTTCGTCGAGCCGGGCGAGACGCTGGAGGACACCGTGATACGCGAGACGCGCGAGGAAGTCGGGGTGGAAGTGAAGAACATCCGCTATTTCGGCAGCCAGCCGTGGCCGTTCCCGCACTCGCTGATGGTCGCCTTCACTGCCGATTATGCGAGCGGCGAGGTCCGCCCTGACGGTGTGGAGATCGCCGAAGCGTACTGGTTCGAGCCCGGAACGCTTCCCGGGCTGCCGCCCGGCATCAGCATTTCAAGACGGTTGATTGATACGGTTGCCACCCGGCTGAGCCAGGGCAAAAGCGCGGCCGGCGGCCAGTGACGGGGGCGCTCTTTCCTTCCCATCGGGGTTTCTCCCGTGTTTCTCTGCCTGCCTGCGACCCCGCAGCGGCGCTTTACGCACCCTGCAGCTTCTTCCAGAGGCAGAGGCCGCCGCTTGTCCTGTCAATCTCCTCCAGCTGCTGCGCGTGGGCGGCGAGCTCCTCTTCCGTCGCACGCACCACAACGAGGTCGAGCTTGCCCGCGGAGGCTTCTGCGACCGCGCCGGATGCGGGTGCGGCCTCCACCTCCATCACCAGGCTTTCCTGGCCCCGCGTCATCGCGAGATAGACCTCAGCGAGCAGCTGCGCGTCGAGCAGCGCGCCGTGCAGCGTGCGGGCGGAGTTGTCTATCTGGTAGCGCTCGCACAGCGCATCGAGGCTGTTCTTCTTGCCCGGGTGCAGATCCTTCGCCAGGCGCAGCGTATCAACGATGGTCGGGCAGTAGTCGGTGACGGGCTTCAGGTCCAGCAGGTCGAGCTCGCGATTGAGGAAGGCGACGTCGAAGGCCGAGTTGTGGATGACGAGCTCCGCGCCGCTCACGTAGTCGAGAAATTCCTCCGCAATCTCGCGGAACCTGGGCTTATCGCGCAGGAACTCGCTGGTCAGCCCGTGCACCTCGAGTGCGCCCGCCTCGCTCTCGCGCTCGGGGTTGAGATAGCGGTGGAAATTGTTGCCGGTGAACCGCCGGTTAACGAGCTCGACGCCGGCGAGCTCGATGATGCGGTGGCCGAGCTGGGCCTCGAGCCCTGTGGTTTCCGTGTCCAGAACGATTTGTCTCATCGTGGAAAAATCACTTCAAGACCTCGGCGACGCCGAGGTTGGCGAGCTCGTCCGCCCGCTCGTTGCCCTCGTCGCCGGCATGCCCGCGCACCCAGATCCATTCGATGTCATGGCGCTCCCTCAGCTCGTCGAGCCGGCGCCACAGGTCCTCGTTCTTCACCGGCTTCCGGTCCGCCGTGCGCCAGCCGCGCTTCTTCCAGTCGTGGATCCAGATGCTGATACCCAGCTGCACGTACTGCGAGTCGGTGTGCAGGCGCACCCTGCACCGCTTCTTCAGGGCCTCCAGCGCCCGGATCACTGCGGTGAGCTCCATGCGGTTGTTGGTGGTGAGCGCCTCCCCGCCGTGGAGCTCGCGCGTCGTATCGCCGCAGCGGAGAAGCGCGCCCCAGCCGCCGATCCCGGGGTTGCCCTTGCAGGCGCCGTCGGTATGGATCTCCACCATTTCCTTCATGAATGCGTGACGGGTGTCTCCGTCATGCCGTTGCGGGCGACCGCCGCGTCCTCCGGCTGGCGCACCTTCTTCGGCACCGCCGCGAGGCTCTTCTTGGGAGCGAGCCGGTCGCTCCACTTCGGCATGATGAGCCGCAGCCCCCGCACCCGCTTCACCGCCTGCAGGAAATAGATTCCGCCGGCAATCGGCCACCAGCGGTCGCCCGCGGCCTCCATGAACGCGAGCCGGCCCAGCCATTTCTCGCTGGCGCACGGCGGCACGTAGCAGCCCATCCGGCCGGCCACGATCTCCAGTCCGAGCAGCGCCAGCCAGTCCTTGAGCCGCGGCAGGTTGAGGAAGCGCCCATGCCAGGGATAGCGTCCGTCGCGGCTGAAGGCGCGCCGGAAGCCCCACAGGCTCCACGGGTTGAAGCAGGCGATCATGACCTGCGCCTCGGGCAGCAGCACCCGGGCGACCTCGCGCAGGATCTGGTGCGGATTCTCGCTGAACTCGAGCACATGCGGCAGGAGCACGAGATCCGTGCTGTTGCCCGCGATCGGCAGGTCGCGGAAGTCCGCCACCAGGCCGGCGGCGCCGCCGGCGCCCACGCGCAGGCGGAAAGGGATGCGGCTCGCGCGCAGCAGGTCGAATTCCGGCAGCCCGAACTGGAATGCGTTGTAGCCGAAGACATCGGCCACCGCCCCGTCGAAATAGGCCTGCTCCCGCGCAAGCAGGTAGCGCCCGAGCGGCGTGGCGAACCATTCGGACGCCCGGCGCGGATGGTCGTGCGCGGACATGACCGGAGTTTATAATCACCGGCAGAAACCCTCAACCCGGCGTTTTTTCCGCATGCGACCCTTCGAAGTCGTTCCGCTGCGCGCCTTTGCGGACAACTACATCTGGACCGTGCGCGACTCGGGCCACGCCGCCGTGGTGGACCCCGGTGATGCGCGCCCCGTGCTCGACTACCTGCGCGCCGAGAAGCTCGAGCTCGTCGCCATCCTGAACACGCACCACCATGCCGACCACGTCGGCGGCAACGCGGACCTGCTGCGCCACCGCCCCGTCCCGGTATTCGGGCCCTGTGACGAGCGCATCGGGGAAGTCACGCATCGCCTGCGCGACGGCGAGCGCATGACGCTGCCGCATTTCGGCGCCGGGCTCGAGGTCATGGAAATCCCCGGCCACACGCGCACGCACATCGCGTTTCACGGCGCGGGCATGCTGTTCTGCGGTGACACCCTGTTCGCCGCGGGCTGCGGGCGCCTGTTCGAGGGCACGCCGCAGCAGATGTACGAATCGCTGTCGCGCCTGATGCGGCTGCCGGACACGACCCGGGTTTACTGCGGGCACGAGTACACGCTTTCCAACATCCGCTTCGCGCAGGCGGCCGACCCTGGCAATGCGGCGCTGCACGAACTGGAGGCGAAGGCAAAACAGCTGCGCGACCGGAACCTCCCCACCCTGCCCTCCACCATCGCCCAGGAAAAGGCCACCAATCCTTTCGTGCGCTGTGCCGAACCCGGCGTGATGGCATCGGCCAGCCGCTACGCGGGCAGGCGCCTGACCGACCCGATCGGCGTGCTGGCGGCGATCAGGGAATGGAAGAACCATTTTTGAGGTTTTAAGGAATGCCGGGCCCGCCTCGGTCAACCTCCTAAATTACTGCTGATTTTTAGGAAAAAACCGCCTTGACTGCACGACTCGCATTGGGTAACCTGCGACGGCCACCCTCAATAATCGCCGCGTGCTCATAAGAACGACAACCTTGGGTCTGGTCGCGCTCCTCGCCGCGTGCGCGCCGCTGCCCGTTCCGCCGGAGACAGTGCCCGCCCGGCCGGAGGCAACACCCGCCCGACCGGAGACAACGCTCGCTTGGCCGGAGGCAACACCCGCCCGACCGGAGACAACGCTCGCTCAGCCGGAGGCAACACCCGCCCCGCCGGAGACAACGCCCGCTGCGAAGAACGCGGCTGCCGAAGTCCCGTTGCTCGCAGCGCAGAACGGCGCCGCGGAAGCGCCGCCCGCGGAAGCAGGCCAACCGGCGAAGCCACCACCGCCTGCCAACCTGTGGCAACGCATCCGCACCGGCTTCCGGCTGCCGGACAGGAACGGCCCGCTGGTGCAGGAGGGGGAACAATGGTACTCGAGCCGCCCGGATTACGTCGCGCGCATGGTGGAGCGCGGCAGCCGCTTCCTCTACTACGTGGTGGAGGAGGTCGAGCGGCGCGGCATGCCGGCCGAGATCGCGCTGCTGCCGATGATCGAAAGCGCCTACAACCCCCGGGCCTACTCTCGCTCCAACGCCTCGGGCATCTGGCAATTCATCCCCTCCACCGGCAAGCTCTACGGGCTGCGCCAGAATTTCTGGTACGACGCGCGGCGCGACGTGCTCGCCGCGACGAACGCCGCGCTCGACTATCTCGAGAAGCTCTACGGCATGTTCGGCAACTGGGAACTCGCGCTCGCCTCCTACAACTGGGGTGAGGGTGCGGTCAGCCGCGCGATCGCCAGGAACCAGGCGAAGGGGCTGCCGACCGATTACGAAAGCCTGGCGCTGCCGCCCGAGACGCGTGCCTACGTGCCCAAGCTGCAGGCGGTGAAGAACATCGTCGCCGATCCCGCGCGTTTCGGACTGCAGCTCGCGGACATCCCGAACGAACCGTACTTCGCGACCGTCACCCTCAAGCGCCCCATTGACGTCCAGCTCGCCGCCAAGCTCGCCGAAATGCCGCTCGAGGAATTCAAGTACCTCAATCCGGAGAACAACAAGCCGGTGATCAAGTCCGACGGCTCGAAGGCCCTCGTGCTGCCGCGCGACAGGGTCGAGATCTTCCAGCGCAACCTGGAGGCCAACGACCGGCCGCTGGTATCGTGGCAGGTTTATACCGTGAAGCGCCACGATCAGCCGGAGAAGATCGCCGCGAAATACGGCATGACGCTCGCCCGGCTGAAGGAGATCAACGGCATCGCCGGCGGGAAGAAGATCAACCCCGGGCAGGCCCTGCTCGTACCGGTGCGCGGCAATGCGGAGCCGTACCTGCCCGACCTGCCGGCGCCGAAAGTGGCGACGGCCCGCTACCAGCCCAAGAAAAAGTACACGCAGGCGGTACGCAAGGTCGGCCCGAAGAAGCTGGTGCAGCGCAGCGCCGCCACCAGGAAGCCCGCCGCCGGCCAGCGTCCACCCGCGAAGCGCGTCCAGGCGACGATCCGCAGCCGGCCGGGCGGCAAGACGATCGCCCTTGCCGAGGAGCCGAAGGACGCGCATTAGCCCTCAGCGCGGCGCATACAGGTGGCACCGCGCCGTGTGCGTCGCACTGAAATCCGTGCCCTCCGGATAGGCCTCACGGCAGCGCGCAAACGCCGCGGGGCAGCGCGGATGGAAGTGGCAGCCCGCCGGCGGGGTCACCGGCGAAGGCAGGTCGCCCTGCAGCCGAATCACCTCCCGCTTCGTCTCCCGGTCAATCACCGGCACCGCCGACAACAGCGCGCGTGTGTAGGGGTGCCTGGGGTCGGCCAGCACCTCGTCCACCGTCCCGTGCTCGACGATGCGCCCGAGGTACATCACCGCCACCTCGTGCGCCAGGAACTCGATCACCGAGAGGTTGTGCGTGATGAAAAGATAGGCCAATCCCCTCTTTTCCTGCAGCGCCTTGAGGAGGTTCAGTATCTGCGCCTGCACCGACACGTCCAGTGCGCTCGTCGGCTCGTCGCAGATCACGAGCCGCGGCTCGACCGAGAGCGCCCGCGCGATCGCGATGCGCTGGCGCTGTCCGCCTGAAAACTCGTGGGGGTAGCGGAACTTGGCCTCGGGCGACAGGCCGACCTCGGTCAGCAGGCGGTCAATGCGCCCGTGGCGCTCCTCCCGGCCGGCCCCGATGCCAAGCGCGGCCATGCCCTCCTCCAGCGTCTCCGCGATGCGCATGCGCGGATTGAGCGAGGAGTACGGATCCTGGAAGATGATCTGCACGTGCTTGCGGCGCGGGCGCAGCTCGGCGCGCCCGAGGGATACGAGATCCACGCCATCGAAGACGACTTCTCCGCCGGTCGGCTCGACGAGGCGCAGGATGCTCTTGCCGACCGTGGTCTTGCCGCAGCCCGATTCCCCCACCAGCCCCAGCGTCCGGCCGGCTGGAATCGCGAGCGAGACGCCGTCCACGGCCCGGACGCGCGCGACTTCCCGCTTGAGTATTCCACGATAGATCGGAAAGTGAACCTGCAGATTCTCCACGCGCAGGAGTGGGCGCGCCTCGGAAGGATGAAGGATGAAGGATGAAGGATGACCCCCGGTTTCGCCGGCTTTGGCTTCTTCCTTCTTCCTTCTGCCTTCTTCCTTGTCCGCGCCGGGCGCGTAGAGGTGGCAACGGGCGATTTGTCCGTTGCCCACCTCGTAGAGGCCCGGCGCGGCCGCGCGGCAGAGGTCCCACGCGAAGTCGCAGCGGTCGGCGAAGCGGCAGCCGGTGAATTGCCGCGTGAGCGAGGGC
>DAIDBG010000283.1 GCA_027310225.1 bacterium
ACCTTGAACCTTGAACCTTGAACCTTGAACCTTGAACCTTGAACCTTGAACCTTGAACCTTGAACCTTGAACCTTGAACCTTGAACCTTGAACCGGTAACGCTGGCATGAGAATCCTGGCGATCGACGCCGGCAACACCCGCATCAAGTGGGGACTTGCCGAGGGCTGCGAATGGCTGCGGCAGTCATGGGTGCCGACGGCGCAGGCTGGCCGGCTCGGCCCGGCCTGGGCGCGGCTGCCGGCGCCGGACGCGGTGGTCGCAGCGAACGTCGCGGGCGAACGCACGGCGCGCGCACTCGCCGTCGCGGCGCAGCGCATTGGCCGCCACGTCCGCTTCATCCGGAGCGCGGCAAGCCAGTGCGGCGTGAAGAGCTCCTACGACCGTCCGGCGCAGCTCGGCGCCGACCGCTGGGCTGCGCTGATCGGCGCGTGGCATCTCTGCCGCGGCCCCTGCGTGGTGGTGAATGTGGGCACTACCATGACGGTGGACGCGCTCGACGGCGACGGCGTGTTTCTCGGCGGCATGATTGTCGCCGGAGCCGACTTGATGCGCGATGCGCTCGCGCGCAGCACCGCCGGCCTCGGGCGACAAAGCGGGAAATTCACGTTCTTCCCGGCGCGTACCGCCGACGCGATCATGAGCGGGGCGTTGAACGCGCTCGCAGGCGCGGTTGACCGCATGCGGCGCTTCATGCAGAGCGCAGGACAGACGGCGCCGCTGGTCGTGCTGTCGGGCGGTGCGGCGGAGCTGCTCGCGTCGCAGCTTAACGGGAGCGTCGCGGTCATGGATAATCTGGTGCTGGAAGGAATCGTGCGTATTGCGCACGCTTCCTTTGAAAGGAAAAGGGAAGGGTGCAGGGATGAAGTGAGGAAGGGGTAACCCGAGCGAAGGACCTGTTCCCTCTTCTGATCGTATTCACCGGCGAAACACATATGAGAGCCGTCTTTCTCCTGCTGGTGCTGGCGAACCTGGTGTTCTTCGCGTATGCGCGCGTAGCGCGCGAAGGCAGCGGCGTGGAAGGCCAGATCCCGCTGCTGCAGATCAGTCCCGAGAAGATCAGGCTGCTCGACGCGAAGGGCGGGCCGACGGCCGAAAAACGCCGGCCGCCCCCAACCCCCCCCTCTTCCCCTCTTGGGGAAGGGGGAGCAGCCGCGCCGGCGGCGTGCGCCGAATGGGGGATTTTCGCCGGACCCGACGTGGCGTGGGCGGAGGCCGCGCTGGTGCGCCTCGAGCTGCCGCAGGAGAAGATCGTGCGCACCGTGGTCGGTGCGGGGGGCTACTGGGTCTACATTCCTCCGCTCAAGACGAAGGCTGACGTGGACCGCAAGATCGGCGAGTTGAGGGCGCTCGGCGTCACCGAGTTCTTCGTCCTGCAGGATGTGGCCCAGTGGCGCAACGCCATTTCGCTCGGCATCTTCCGCAGCGACGAGGCGGCGCAGGGCTTTCTGGCCAAGCTGCGCGCGCGCGGCGTGCGCTCGGCCGTCTCCGAGCGGCGCGAGAATTTCCTCAAGCAGATCTCCTTCTTCGTGCGCGAGCCGGACGAGGCGACGGTGGCGAGACTGGCCGAGCTGCAGAAACAGGAATTTCCGGGCAGCGAGCTGAAGGCGGGCGTCTGCCCGGCCGTCACGCAGCAGGCGAAGGGCTGAAACTCCAACCGCAGGACCCCGTTAGAGGCCGCGCCTCTAACAGGATCTTCCGCGGTGAGAGGTTTACGGCTTCCCGCGGATGCGCTCGATGATCGAGGTCGTGGAACGGCCGGGCAGGAGCGGAATGGAGCGCACCACGCCGCCCCAGCCTTTCACTTCCCTGGCGCCGACTATCGCTTCGGGCTTCCAGTCCCCGCCCTTCACCAGCACGTCGGGCTTCACGGAGAGGATGAGCGCGAGGGGGGTATCCTCCTCGAACCAGGTGACGAGCGTGACGGACTCGAGCGCCGCCAGCACCGCGAGCCGGTCCTCGAGCGCGTTGAGCGGGCGGTTTTTGCCCTTGCCGAGCCGTTTCGCGGACACGTCGGAGTTGACGGCGACCAGCAGGCTCGCACCGAGTGCCCGGGCTTGCGCGAGATAAGTAACGTGCCCGCGGTGCAGGATGTCGAATACGCCGTTGGTGAACGCCAGCGGCCGGGCGAGAGATTTCAGACGTTGCGGCAGTTCGCCGGGGGGGCAGATCTTGGCTTCGAAATCAGGCGCTGACTTCGCAGTGCTCACCCGTTACCGCCCGATCAGGTGACGAAGTGACGAAGCGGCGAAGTGACAAGACAATCCCGAAGGGCGGAACGACATCTTCTCGGCGCAAGTTATTGCATCACTGCTTTTCGTCACTGTGTCACCGGCTCAGTCGAGGTACTCGAAAACCCGCACGACCTTCTGCACCCCGCTCGTCGTGCGTGCGACCTCGGTCGCGTCGCTCGCTTCCTGCCGCTTCACCAGCCCGAGCAGGTAAACCACGCTGTTCTCGGTAACCACCTTGACGTGCAGCGGGTTGAACTTCTGGGCGTCCACGAACCGCGCTTTTACCTTGGAGGTGGTGATGGAATCGTTGGCGCGGGCGGTGAGCGAGGAGACGCCCGCGACCGCAAGCTCGTTGTAGACGCCGCGCACGTTGTCAATGCCGCGCACGATGCGCTCCACTTGCTCCTTGGCCGCGGCGTCGGGCACCTCGCCGGTGAGCAGCACCATGCGGTTGTAGCTGGTTACGTTCACGTGCAGTCCGTCCTTGAAGCGCTCGCTGATGCGGCCGGCGGCCTTGAACTCGATGCCCTGGTCCTCGGTGATGGTGCCGATGGTGCGCCGGTCCTTCGCGATCAGCACGCCGGTTGCAGCCGCGCCGCCGACGACCAGCGGCGCGCAGCCTTGCACCAGGGGCAGGCCCGCGATCAGCAGCAATAGGGTGTATCGCATCATTCAACTCCCAGCAGTAAACAATCGATTGCGTCGCACAGGCAGTGCAGCGTCAGCAGGTGTACTTCCTGGATGCGCGCCGTGCTCTGTGCCGGCACGCAGATGTGAATGTCGGTCGGCAGCAGGACTTCGGCGAGCTTGCCGCCGTTCCTGCCGGTCAGCGCGATCACGCCGATCTGGCATTCGTGCGCCGCCTGCGCGGCGGCGACCACGTTGCGGGAGCCGCCGCTGGTGGAGATCGCGAGCAGCAGATCGCCGGCCTGGCCAAGCGCGCGCACCTGCTTGGAGAACACCTGCTCGTAGTCGTAGTCGTTGGCGATCGAGGTCAGGGTCGAGGTGTCGGTGGTGAGCGCCATAGCGGCCAGCCCCGGCCGCTCCCTCTCGAACCGGTTCAGCATTTCGGCCGCAAAATGCTGCGCGTCGGCGGCGGAGCCACCGTTGCCGCAACTCAGGATCTTCCGGTCGCTCTTCAAGCATTGCATCATGCGCTCGGCGGCGGCCGCGATCGGCCCGGCGAGCGCGTCCATCGTCTGCAATTTGAGGTGTGCGCTCTCGGAAAAGTTCTCGCTGATGCGGGTGATGAGGTCCATGTCGGGGCGTCGTCGAAGGCCTGCCGCTATCGCTATTCTACCGAGGACGTCGTCATTCACCAAACGCGTTGGCGATCCATTCGGGTTCGGGTTTGTCACCGTTCAGCAACACGACGTCGAAGCGGCAGGCGCGCCACTCGCGCCGCGCCGCGAGGTAGTGGCGTGCGGCCGCGATCAGCCGCCGGCGCTTGGCGGCGGTGATGCTCTCCGCGGCGCCGCCGAACTCGTCGGACTTTCGGGCGCGCACCTCGATGAACACCAGAGTGGGGCCGCTCTGCGCGATGAGGTCGATCTCGCCGAAACGGCAGCGGTAATTGCGCGCCAAGATCTTCAGCCCCCGGCGCTCGAGGAACGCGGCAGCGAGCTGCTCGGCGGGGCCGCCACGGTTCACGGTCGCGCTTCCCTCCTGACCACGATCTTGCCCTGGTTGAATTGCGCGGCGGTGAGGGCGCGTACGAACTGCTGGTCGCGACCGAGCGTGAGGCGGCCGGTAACGCCGTCGAGCGCGCCGCGGATATCCCCGGCAAGCAACTCCTGCGCGAGGCGGAACGCATCGATGCCGAGGGCGTAGAAGCGCTCGAGCTCGATCGTGTCGCGGTAATCCGGGCGCGGATACACCATGACTGCCGGGTGATCGGGCTGCAGCAGCCATGGCATGTCGAGGAAGCTTACGCCGGCGAGATCGAAGCTCGCAAGCGGACCGGCGTTGCCGGGGTACACCTGCGAGGTGGCGTAGAGCGCGAGCGGATCGAAGTAGGGCCGGGCAAGCCGCGCGCGCGGCAGATCGAGCGCGAGGAACGCCATGTCCGCACCCCCCTGCCCCGCAGCCCGCTTGAGGCGGGCGAGACCCGCAGGGTCGCTGGTGAAGGCGTAGGACGCGATATGCGCGCCGCCGAGGCGCGTGAACTCCTCGACGAACGCCTGATGGATGCGCTTCATGAGCGGCGTGCCGTCGTGGACGGTGAACGCCTTGCGGTAACCCTCCTGGTAGGCGAGCTGCGCGACCTGCCGCGCTTCGGCTTCCGCCTGCAGGCTCAGCGTGAACAGCTCGCGGGGGAGGGGGGTGTTGCTCTCCGGGACGTTCAGCGCCAGCGTCGGCACGATCACTACGGCGCTCTCGACGAGCGCGGTCACGCCGTCGCGCGCGAGCGGCCCGACCACGAGGCGCGCGCCGTTCGCAAGCGCCCGGGCGTAAATTTCCACGATCTGATTCACGTCGTCGCCAGTCGCATAGATGCGGATTGGCAACGCCGTGCGGCCCTGGATCTTGGCGGCGGCGAGGAAACCGTTCTTGACCGCCTCGGCGTGCCGCCCGAACGCGCCCGAATCGAGCGGCAGCAGCAGGGCTATATGCGGAATTTCGGTTGGCGCGGAGAGCTGCGGCGCCGCCTCGCCGCGCGCAACTGGAGCGCCGGCATTCGCAGGCAGCGGCAGCGGCGCGTTGAGCGAGGGCGGCGGTGGGGCCGGGGAGCTCACGGCCGCTTCGCTGGCCAAGGCGGATGGGGCCCCGTATAGTATCGCCGCAGCCAGGGGCACAACGAGCCAGCGATGGGGCACGCCGCAGCGCATGGGGAAACCGGGGGAAAGCGGAGAGCGACATTATATGTAGTGGCCACCCCGATTGGAAATCTGCGCGACATCAGCCTGCGCGCGCTCGACGTGCTGAAAAGCGTGGACGCGGTGGCAGCGGAGGATACCCGGGTCACCGGCCGCCTGCTTTCCTATTACGGGATCCGGAGGCGGCTGATCGCGGTCCACGGGCACAATGAAAAACGCGCGGTGCGGCAGGTCCTCAACCTCCTGGAACAGGGGAACTCGGTCGCGCTCGTGACGGATGCCGGCACGCCGGCGGTTTCCGACCCGGGTGCGCTGCTGGTGGCGGCGGCACGCGGTGCCGGCCACGCGGTGACGCCGGTTCCCGGCGCGAATGCCGCGATCGCCGCGATCTCCGCAGCGGGCATCAATGCGCAGCAGTTCCTCTTCTACGGCTTTCTACCCGCGCGCGCGCCCGAGCGCCGGCGCGCGCTCGCGCAGCTCGCTGCGTTGCCCTATACGCTCGTGTTCTACGAGGCGCCACACCGCGTGACCGAATGTGTCGCCGACCTGTGCGAAGCATTGGGGGAAGAGCGGCGCATCGTAATTGCCCGCGAGCTCACCAAGCTGTTCGAAACCGTGCATGCGTGTCGGCTGGCGGAGGCGGCGGACTGGCTTGCGCAGGATGCGGACCGCAGGCGCGGCGAGTTCGTGCTGATCACGGAAGGCGCGGCGGCATCCACCGATGATGCGGACGCGGCCCGGCGCACGCTGCGGGCCCTGCTCGCGGAGCTGCCGCTCAGGCGGGCGGTTGATCTCGCGGTGAAGCTCATGGGCGGGAAGAAGAAGAACGAGCTTTACCGGATGGCGCTGGAGGTCAAACGTGACTTGTGAATGGTGAATCGCGGGCCGCGACTGCGGTCAGGGTTTTACCATTTGCCATTCACCATTTACCATTCACGCCGTCATGAACAAAATCACCATCAGCCGCCCCGACGACTGGCACCTCCACCTGCGGGACGGTGTGCACCTGCGGTCGGTGCTGCCCGACACGGCGCGGCGTTTCGCACGCGCCATCGTGATGCCCAATCTCAGCCCGCCGGTGACCACCACCGGGATGGCGCTCGAGTACCGCAGGCGCATTCTCGACGCGCTGCCGGCGGGTGCGCGCTTCGAGCCGCTGATGACGCTCTACCTCATTGACAACACACGGGCCGAAGAGATCGCCAGGGCAAAGGCGAGCGGGGTAGTGCACGCGGTCAAGTACTATCCCGCAGGCGCGACCACCAATTCCGATTCCGGTGTTACCGACCTCGACAAATGCCGCAGGGCACTCGAGGCGATGGAGAAGCACAGCATGCCGCTGCTGGTACACGGGGAGGTCACGAATCCGGCGGTGGACGTGTTCGACCGCGAGCGCATTTTTGTGGAGCGCGTGCTCGCTCCGATCATCGAGCGTTTCCAAGGGTTGCGCGTCGTGATGGAGCACGTGACGACGCGCGAGGCGGTGCAATTCGTGGCCTCCGCGCCGCCGCGGGTGGCAGCGACGATCACCGCGCACCACCTGCTCATCAACCGCAATGCAATGTTCGCCGGCGGCTTGCGCCCCCATCACTACTGCCTGCCGGTCGCGAAGCGCGAGGAGCACCGCCTGGCGCTGGTGCGGGCGGCGACGGGCGGCAGCGCCCGGTTCTTCCTCGGCACCGACAGCGCGCCGCACGCGCGCCACGCCAAGCAGTCCGGTTGCGGTTGCGCTGGCATTTATACCGCACACGCCGGGATCGAGCTCTACGCCGAGGCGTTTGCCGCCGCCGGGGCGCTCGATCACCTGGAGGGCTTCGCAAGCCGGTTCGGCGCGGAGTTCTACGGGCTGCCGCGGAATCGCGATACCGTCACGCTGGTGGCCGAGGCGTGGCGCGTGCCGGAGGAGGTCGCTTTCGGGGATGACAGGCTGGTGCCATTTCGCGCCGGCGCGCAGATCGGATGGCGGCTCGCGTAATCCTGGACGGCGACAGCGCGTTGAGAGCCTGATGGACGCCGCGACCAGGCAGCGTACGCCCGCTCCGCACCCCACCGAGCTCGGTTTGCCGCCCGGAGACCTGTGGATCTTCGGCTACGGGTCGCTGATGTGGAGCCCGGAATTTCCTTACATCAAGTGGGCGCCCGCTCTGGTCTATGGCTACCACCGCGCCCTGTGCATTTATTCCAGCCAGTGGCGCGGCACCCCGGAGCAGCCCGGATTGGTGCTGGGACTCGATCAAGGCGGCGCCTGCCGCGGTATCGCCTTCCTGGTCGCTGCCGGGGACGTGCCAACCGCCCTTGAGAGGCTGTGGCATCGCGAGATGCGGCGCCGTGTCTACCGGCCGCAGCTGCTGCACGCGCGACTGCCGGACCGGGAAGTGCAGGTCCTGACTTTCGTCGCCGACCCGAAGCACCCGGGATATGCCGGAAAGCTGAGCATAGAGCAGACCGCGCAGCTGGTAGCGACCTGTCGCGGCGCACGCGGACCGAACCTGGAGTACCTCACGCGCACGATTGAGCACCTTGCCGAGCTCGGCGTGCGCGACCATAACCTGCAGCGCGTGCTCGCCGCAGCGCGCGCTCTGCGTCCCTGACCCGTGTGTACTGAGCGCAGCGGCTGACGCAAAGAATAACCCCGCGCTGGGCGGGGCTGGTGCAATGCCCCCTCCGGCGCGGGGCGCTGCGATAGGCGCCGTGGCTGCGCGTGATGTCGGCAGCAGCGCTGCCTAACCCGCATCAGGCGCGACCGTGGCGGATCAAACGAGTACAATTGATCAAGAAGCCGGCCGGGCAGCTGCTGCGCGCGGAGGAAGCGAGCCGATTGACGGTTCGTACCGTGCGGAGAGGAAAGTCCGGGCTCCAGAGGGTAGGGTGGCGGCTAATCACCGCCCGCCGTGAGGCGAGGAATAGGGCCACAGAGAATAGACCGCCGATGGCCCCGATTTTGCGGCGCGCAAGCGCTGTAAAATCCTGTCTTTCAGAGGGTGGGCTATGTTCATCCTGTGGGAGCGGGGATCAGGTAAGGGTGAAACGGTGCGGTAAGAGCGCACCGCGTCCGCTGTAAGGCGGACGGCGCGGTAACCTCCACCCGGAGCAACACCAAATAGGCAAGCGATGACGTGACCCGCCGAGCTTGCGGGTAGGTGGCTTGAGTCCCGGAGTAATCCGGGGCCTAGAGGAATGGCTGCAGGGAGCAGCAATGCTCCTCACAGAACCCGGCTTACAGGCCGGCTTCCCTTTCTTTTTCATGCTGCTTGTTGCCAGCCTGCAACAAGCAGTTTTTTTGTGTGCATCCCGTACGGCACCCCTAGACTTAAAGTATTACATTCACTGTACGTTTTATTATGATGTTTTTAATAAATTATTAAGGAACAAATTCAAGCTAAAAGCACACCTCAACTGCGAATCATAAGTCTTTGTCCTAAAAAAAGAAACAGGCGCCCCTCCCCTTGACCACGTCCCCCGCTTTTCAATATAGTGGGAAGAAGTGGATAAAAGTGGGGCAAAGTGTCATCTCCCTAAATGGGAAGGCACCTTGGTCTGTGAGGTAGGGGGAATCCATGTTTCGTGGTGTCGCACAACTAAATCTGGACAGCAAGGGCCGGCTTGCGGTACCTGCGCGTTACCGCGACACACTGCTCTCACGCTGCAGCGGCCACCTCGTCCTCACGGCGGACTCCGATCGCTGCCTGCTCATCTATCCACTCCCCGATTGGGAGCCGATCGAACAAAAGCTCATGCAGCTGTCGAGCTTTAACGCCCGGATTCGCGAACTGCAGCGGCGGCTCGTCGGCTACGCCGAAGACGTCCAGATGGATGGGACCGGCCGCATTCTGGTTTCGTCCGCGCTGCGGGGGTACGCGCAGCTCGAGAAAAACGTGGTGCTGGTCGGGCAGGGCAACAAATTCGAGTTGTGGAACAAGGACGGCTGGGGGCAGTTGATGGACAAGACCGGCGGTGCCGGTGCGGGCGGGTTGCCGCCCGAACTGGAGGGCTTCTCCTTGTGAGCGAAGGCTCACACGCCGCGGTCCTGCTGGAGCAAGCAGCAGACGGTTTGAACGTACGCGGCGACGGTTGCTATGTCGACGGCACGTTCGGGCGCGGCGGGCACAGCCGGCTGATCCTGGCACGGCTGGGCCGGGCGGGGCGGCTGATCGCGCTCGACCGCGATCCGCAGGCAGTGGTTGCGGGGAGAGAGATAGGTGACGGGCGATTTCGCATCCTGCACGGGCGATTCAGCCGGATCGCGGAGCTGCTCACCGGCGCGGGCGTCGCGCGGGTGGATGGCATCCTGCTCGATCTCGGCGTTTCGTCCCCGCAACTCGACGATCCCCGCCGCGGCTTCGGCTTCCGCCACGACGCCCCGCTCGACATGCGCATGGATTCGAGCGGCGGCATCACGGCTGCGCAATGGCTCGCGCAGGCGGGAGAGTCGGAAATCCGGGAGGTCATAAAAACCTATGGCGAAGAACGGTTTGCTAAACAGATTGCAGCAGCGATTGTTGCGGCTCGAGCGCGGGGACCTGTTGGCACCACACGAGAACTTGCCGCGCTCGTGGCAAAAGCCGTTCCCGCGCGCGAGCCACGGCAGGATCCGGCGACGCGTACGTTTCAGGCTATACGGATTCACGTCAATCAGGAGCTTGAAGAGTTGTCGTTAGCCCTGCCGCAATGCGTGGAGCTACTCAGGCCCGCAGGGCGCCTGGTGGTGATCAGCTTTCATTCGCTCGAGGATCGCATTGTCAAGCGCTTCCTGCGCGAGAGCGCCCGCGCTGACCGGCTGCCGCCGCGGCTGCCGGTGAGGGCGAGAGAAATCCCGCAGCCGCGGCTGCGGCTCGTCGGCCGCGCGACGCGGCCATCCGCGGCGGAGATCGCGGCCAATCCACACGCGCGCAGCGCCGTGATGCGCGTTGCGGAACGCACCGAGGCGCGGGCAAACTGCACGGGGGCTGCCGCGTGATGGCCCGGCTCAACCTGCTGTTGCTCGCGGTTCTCATCGCCAGCGCACTAGCGCTTGTCACCTCCCAGAACAAGGCGCGAAAACTCTACGTCGAACTGCAGAAAGAGCAGGAGCTCGCCAAGCAGCTCGATGTCGAATGGGGGCAGCTGCAGCTCGAGCAGAGTACATGGGCGATGCCTGCACGCATCGAGAAAATCGCCACCCGCGAGCTGCAGATGCGCGTGCCGTCGTCCTCGCGCGTGCAGGTCGTGCCGCTCGGGCCGCAGGGCAAGCCGTGAGCCCTGCCGCCAGCCCCCAACCGATGCTCAAGCTGCCGGCGTGGCGCTCGCGCCTGCTGCTGGCGGCCTTGCTGCTGTGGTTCATTGCGCTTGCCGCGCGTGCATTCTATCTGCAGGGCCTGAATAATGGTTTTCTGCAGCAGAAAGGCGAGGCACGCTACTCGCGCGTGATCGAAATCAGCGCCACCCGCGGCATAATCGTCGATCGCAACAATGAACCACTTGCGATCTCAACACCGGTCGAATCGGTCGCGGCCAGCCCTGCCGACGTTGATATCACGCCGCAGCAGACACTCAGGCTGGCGCGGCTGTTGGAGGCAGATGTCGGCGAAATCAGAAAAAAACTCTCCGACACCACCCGCGAATTCATCTATCTGAAACGGCAGTTGCCGCCCGAGGAGGCGGCCAGGGTGGTTGCGCTCGGCATCCCCGGCGTGTTCTTGCAACGCGAGTATCGCCGTTACTACCCGGCGGGAGAGGTGGCAGCCCACTTGATCGGCTTCACCGGTGTTGATGACAACGGCCAGGAGGCGCTCGAACTCGCTTTCAACAATGTACTCGCCGGCAAGCCCGGCAGCCGGCGTGTGATCAAGGACCGGCTCGGCAACATCGTGGAGGACGTTGAAAGCATCCGCGCGCCGCAGAACGGACAGACGCTGCAGCTCGCGATTGACGCCAGGCTCCAGTATCTTGCCCATCGCGAGCTCAAAGGCGCAGTTGCCGTGAATCGCGCCAAATCCGGCGGAATCATTGTGCTCGACGTGGCGACGGGAGAAGTGCTGGCGCTGGCGAACGCGCCGTCCTACAACCCCAACAACCGCGGCAAGATCGAGGTTGCACGCACCCGCAACCGCGCTGTGACCGACCTGTTCGAGCCGGGCTCGACCCTGAAACCGTTCACCGTTGCAGCGGCGATCGAAGCCGGGAGCGTCACCCCGGAGAGCGTGATCCAGACCGCGCCCGGACAGCTCACGATCGGCGACCGCACCATTCGCGATGTGTATCCGATGGGGATGCTTACAGTGGCGCAAATCATCCAGAAGTCATCCAACGTCGGCGCCGCCAAGATGGCGCTCGGATTGAAGCCCGAGACCATGTGGAATCTGTTCAGCCGCGTCGGCTTCGGTGCACCTTCACGCTCGGGTTTCCCGGGCGAAGCATCGGGCAAGCTGCGCGCCTACTCGAGGTGGAGGCCGATCGAGCAGGCGACGATGTCATATGGCAACGGTATTTCGATGAGCCTGTTACAGCTCGTGCGCGCCTACACCATCTTCGCCACCGATGGCGAGTTGAAGCCGGTGACGCTGCTCAGGCGCAATGCGCCGGTCGGGGGCGTCCAGGTGATCTCCCCGGAAACCGCCCGCGCGATGCGCAAAATGCTGGAGGCGGTGGTGCAGCCGGGCGGCACGGGACTACGAGCGCAGGTTGCCGGCTATCGTGTCGCCGGCAAGACCGGCACCGCGCGCAAGCTGGTGGGCGGCAGCTATGCGCCGGACAAGTACATCGCGACCTTTGTCGGCTTCGCGCCCGCCTCCAGCCCGCGGCTGATCGTGGCGGTAATGATTGACGAGCCATCCGCGGGTCAGTACTACGGCGGCGCGGTGGCGGCACCGGTGTTCGCGCAGGTGACGGCGGGAGCGTTGCGGCTGCTGGCGGTACCGTACGACGCCCCGGTGGACAATGTCGTGCTGCCACGGCCGGACGCGCTGGAGATCAGGGAAGAAGTGTGAAAGCGGGATTCGGGATTCGGGATTCGGGGTCCAGAAAAAGCGCGAACACGCTTCCGCAGCCGGTTTTGCACGCCATTGATGAACTTGGCATCAGGCGGCTCGTCAACGACAGCCGCGCAGTGAGGCCCGGCGACACCTTCGTCGCTTACCCGGGCGCCGCGCGCGACGGGCGTGGCTACATCGCGCAGGCGGTCGCGGGCGGTGCGGCGAGCGTGCTGTGGGAGAGCGCCGGATTTCGATGGGATCCGCAGTGGCGGGTGCGTAACCTGGGCGTGAGGGACCTGCGGCGGCGCGCGGGGGAGATCGCGAGCCGCGTCCATGGCTGGCCGAGCAGCCGGCTGTGGGTGGTCGGGGTGACCGGCACCAACGGCAAGACCACGTGCAGCCAGTGGATTGCTCAGGCGCTCACGCGTACCGGCCGCCGGTGCGCGGTGATCGGCACGCTCGGCTACGGCCTGCGTCACCCGCTCAAGCCGATCGCCAACACCACGCCGGACGCGCTCTGGCTGCACGCCCAGCTCGCCGACTTCGCGCGCCGCGGCGCGCAGGCGGTCAGCATGGAAGTGTCCTCGATCGGGCTCGACCAGGACCGCTGCGCGGGCGTGGAGTTCGACGTCGCTCTCTTCACCAACATCTCGCGCGACCACCTCGATTACCACCGCACCATGCGGCGCTACCGCGAAGCGAAGGCGCGGCTCTTCGCCTGGGAGTCTCTGCGGCACGCGGTGGTCAATCTCGACGACGATTTCGGCCGCGAGCTCGCGCGCCGCATCCGTCGCAAGGGGCTCAACCTGATCGGCTATGGCTTTGGCTCCCATGCCAAAACCCGCAGCGCGCGGGTCGCGGGCGCCAATCTGGTTGCCAATGCGCATGGCGTGAGCTTCGACGTGTGCACCCCATGGGGGACAGCGCGCGTGGCGAGCCCCATGCTCGGCCGGTTCAACGCGTCCAATCTCCTCGGCATTCTCGCGGTGCTGCTCGTGAGCGACGTGCCGCTCGGGAAGGCGGTGGCCGCGCTGGCGCGGCTTGCGCCGCTGCCGGGTCGTCTCCAGCGACTCGGGGGCGGTGCGTGGCCGCTGGTGGTCGTGGATTACGCGCACACGCCCGACGCCCTTGAGCAGGCGCTGCTCACGCTGCGCGAGCTGCTCTCAAGTTCCGAGTTCAGAGTTCCGGGTTCCGGGTCGAGAGCGCGACGCTCTCCTGGTGGAATCTCGGAACCCGAAACACGGAACCCGAAACTGATTTGCGTGTTCGGCTGCGGCGGGGAGCGTGACCGCGGCAAACGCCCGCTGATGGGGCGCGTCGCCGCACGCCTCGCCGATCGCGCGGTCGTCACTTCGGACAACCCGCGCGATGAGGACCCGCTGGCGATCATCGCCGATGTCGTGAAGGGGGTGCGCGGCGACTTCAGCATCGAACCCGACCGCGCGCGCGCCGTCCGCGAGGCGATACGTGAAGCGCGCGCCGGCGACATTGTCCTGGTGGCGGGCAAGGGGCACGAGCAGTACCAGGAGATCGCCGGTGTGCGCCACCCGTTCTCGGACGCCGCGCAGGCAAGAGCCGCGCTGGAGGAACTGTGGGGATGATGCGTCTTTCGGAAGCCGCACGCGCCGTGTCCGCGACGTTGCGCGGCGAAGATCGCGCGTTCAACGCCGTTTCCACCGATACGCGCACGCTTTCCCCGCGCGCCCTGTTCGTGGCGCTCAGGGGCGAGCGTTTCGACGGCCACGATTTTCTCGGGCAGGCCGCCACCAGACAGGCGGCCGGGGCGCTCGTGCAGGACGCGGCGAGGCTGCCCGCCGGCCTGCCGGCGCTCGTGACGGACGATACGCGGCTTGCGCTCGGCCGGCTTGGCGCCTATTGGCGCGGAAAGTTTCCGGTGCCGCTCGTCGCGCTCACCGGAAGCAACGGCAAGACTACGGTGAAGGAGATGCTGGCGAGCATCCTGCGCGTAGCGGGCGGCGAGGACACCGTGCTGGCGACGCGCGGCAACCTGAACAACGACATCGGCGTGCCGCTGACGCTGCTCGAGATCCGCTCCGGTCACCTTTACGCGGTGGTGGAGATGGGCATGAATCACGCCGGCGAGATCCGCTACCTCGCGCGGCTCGCGGCGCCGGATGTCGCGCTTGTCAACAACGCGGGGCCGGCGCACATCGAGTTCCTCGGCTCGCAAGAGGCGGTGGCGCGCGCCAAGGGCGAGATTTTCGAAGGGCTCAAAGCGGGCGGCACGGCGGTGATCAACGCCGATGATCGCTACGCGGCGCTGTGGCAGGAGCTGGTGGCGGGCCGCAAGATGGTGAATTTCGGCATCGAGCGCGAGGCCGCGGTGACGGCAACCTACGCGCTGCGCTATCTCGAGAGCGAGATCGTGGTGAGGACGCCGCTCGGCGAGGCGGCTGCGGTGCTGAAAGCGCCGGGCGTGCATAACGTGAGGAACGCGCTTGCAGCGAGCGCCGCCGCGGTGGCGCTGCAGGTACCGGCGCCGGCCATCGCCAAAGGGCTCGCACGCTTCGCCGGCATCAAGGGGCGGCTGCAGAAGAAGGGCGGGGTCAACGGCGCGACCCTTATCGACGATACCTACAACGCGAACCCCGAGTCAGTGCGCGCGGCAGTGGCGGTGCTGGCGCAGGCACCGGGGAAGAAGCTCATGGTGCTGGGCGAAATGGGCGAGCTGGGGGCCGGCGCGGCAGCGTTGCACGCCGAGGTCGGCCGCGCAGCGCGCGAGGCCGGAATCGACCGGATGTTCACGCTGGGCGAGATCGCGGCGCACGCCGCACGGGCTTTCGGCCCGAACGGACGGCATTTCACCCGCATCGAGGATCTGCTCGCCGAGATCGAGAACCTGCTTGCGCCGGACGTGACGGTGCTCGTCAAGGGCTCGCGCTTCATGCAGATGGAACGGGTGGTAAAAAGCTTCGAGTTGCGAATCGCAAGTTCCGAACTGGAAGACAGGCATGCTTGAACCCGAAATCCGAAACTCGAAAGCCGGAACGGCGGAGGCAACATGCTCTTAGAACTGGCGCAATGGCTCGCGAAGGACATCCGCGCCCTCAACGTGTTCAGCTACATCACGTTGCGCGCGGTGCTGGCCTGCCTCACCGCGCTCGTCATCTCCTTCCTCATCGGGCCGGGGCTGATCCGCAAGCTCACCGCCTACAAGATCGGCCAGGCGGTGCGCGACGACGGCCCGCAGACCCATCTCGCCAAGGCCGGCACGCCGACCATGGGCGGAGCGCTGATCCTGGTCGCGGTCACCATCGCCGTGCTGCTGTGGGCGGACCTGCAGAACCGCTTCGTCTGGGTCGTGCTGTGGGTGATGCTCGCGTTTGGCGCGATCGGCTGGGTGGACGACTACCGCAAGGTGGTCGAACGCAATCCGAAGGGGGTTCCGGCGCGGGCGAAGTTCTTCTGGCAATCGATGGTAGGCATCGCCGCCGCCGGCTACATCGCGTTTTCCACCAATCTGCCGGCACAGACCGAGTTCATCGTGCCGTTCTTCAAGCAGGTGGCGTACCCGCTCGGCGCGCTCGGCTTCATCGTCATGACGTATTTCGTGATCGTCGGCACCAGCAACGCCGTGAACCTTACCGACGGACTGGACGGCCTCGCAATCATGCCCACCGTGATGATCGGCAGCGCGCTCGGCGTCTTCGCCTACGTCGCCGGCAACGCGGTGTTCGCGAAATATCTCGGCTTTCCCTTCATACCCGGCGCGGGCGAGCTCGCGGTGTTCAGCGGCGCGATCGCGGGTGCGGGGCTCGCCTTCCTGTGGTTCAACGCCTACCCGGCGGAGGTGTTCATGGGCGACGTCGGCGCGCTCGCGCTCGGCGCCGCACTCGGCACCATCGCCGTGATCGTGCGCCAGGAGATCGTGCTCTTCATCATGGGCGGGGTGTTCGTGGTGGAAACGCTGTCGGTGATGCTGCAAGTCGCCTCGTTCAAGCTGACGGGCAGGCGCATCTTCCGCATGGCGCCGCTGCACCACCACTACGAGCTCGAGGGG
>DAIDBG010000287.1 GCA_027310225.1 bacterium
GCTTCTGCGCGCTGCCGGCGTGAACGCGCCGGAGATGATCGCCCGGGATGTTGAGCGCGGATTCCTACTGCTCACCGATTTCGGCGACACCACCTATCTCGCGGCCCTCAACGAGCAGAACGCCGACCGCCTGTTCGGCGACGCGGTCGAGGCGCTGCTCAAGTGGCAGGTCGCGAGCCGTGAAGGAGAGCTTCCGCCGTACGACGAGGCCCTGTTCAGGCGCGAGTGCGGTCTTTTCCCGGAGTGGTACGTCGGGCGCCATCTCGGCGTGGCGCTGTCCGCGGCCCAGCAGCAGGCGCTGGCCGAAACGACGACGCTGATCATCGCGCGCAGCCTGGCGCAGCCGGCGGTGTACGTGCACCGCGACTACATGCCGCGCAACCTGATGCTCACCGACCCCAACCCCGGCGTCATCGATTTCCAGGACGCGGTGTACGGCCCCATCACCTACGACATCGTGTCGCTCATGCGCGACGCCTTCGTGAGCTGGGAGGAGGGGCGCGTGATCGACTGGACGGTGCGTTACTGGGAGAAGGCGAAGCGCAACGGGCTCCCGGTCAATCCCGACTTCAGCGCGTTCTACCGCGACTTCGAGTGGATGGGCCTGCAGCGCCACCTCAAGGTGCTGGGCATCTTCGCGCGCATCCATTACCGCGATGGCAAGCCCAGTTACCTGGAAGATACGCCACGCTTCGTCCGCTACGCGCGGGCCGTCGCCGAGCGCTACCGCGAGCTTGCGCCGCTTGCGCGCCTGTTCGACCAGTTGGAGCAGCGGCAGCTGGCGGTCGGATGCACGCTCTGAACCCGAAACGGCGGAGATGAAAGTCATGATCCTCGCCGCCGGTCGCGGCGAGCGCATGCGCCCGTTGACCGACCGCGTGCCGAAGGCGCTGCTCAAGGTCGGCCGCCGGCCGCTGATCGTGCACCTGATCGAGCGCCTGGCGCGCGCCGGGTTGACCGAGCTCGTGGTCAACGTCTCTCATCTGGGCGGTATGATCGAGCAGGAACTGGGCGACGGCTCCACTTTCGGCGTGCGCATCGCCTATTCGCGCGAGGGCACGCCGCTCGAGGCCGGCGGCGGGATTGCCTATGCGCAGGCGCTGCTCGGAGAGGCTCCGTTTGCCGTAATGAACAGCGATGTCTACAGCGACTTCGACCCCGCGCGCCTGAAGTCCGCCGCTGCGAGGCTCGCCCGCGATGCGCTGGCTGCCCACCTCGTGCTGGTGGATAACCCGGCGCATCACTCGGCGGGCGATTTCTGCCTGCACCAGGGCAGGGTGACGGTGGAGGGCGCGCCGCGGCTTACCTTCAGCGGCATCGGGGTTTATTCCCCCTCGTTGTTCGCCCCGGTGAAGCGGGGGGCCAAGTGCCAGCTCGTCGCGCTGCTGAAGCCCGCTATGGCGCAAAGGCGCGTGAGCGGTGAACGCCATGGCGGGATGTGGATGGACGTCGGCACGCCGCAACGACTCGCCGAGATCGAGCGCATGCTCGCGGCGCAGGGCGGCGGGGCCTGACGGGCGTCGTAAAAATGCTTGACGGCGTCCTTTCGTGCCGCCCGCGTTGTTTATAATCCCGGTGAGCAGGAGTGCGCGACATGGACATCGGCGTTTATCAACGACGGCGGGCGCGGCTCGTCGCCGCGATGCGCGGCGGCGTGGCCATCGTGCCGACCGCTCCCGAGCGCGCGCGTAACCGCGACTCGCACTACCCGTTCCGCTTCGACAGCTATTTCTACTATCTCACCGGGTTCCGCGAGCCGGAGGCGGTGCTGGTGATCGTCGCCGGCGCGAGCCCGAAGAGTATCCTGTTCTGCTGCGACAAGGACCCGGAGCGCGAGGTCTGGGACGGTTTCCGCTACGGACCGGAGGCGGCGCGCAGCGCGTGCGGCATGGACGAGGCGCACTCGATCACCAAGCTCGATGCGCTGATGCCGGATCTCATCGCTGATCGCGGCATTCTCTACTGTCATCTCGGGGCGGACGCGGCGTGGGACGCACGCGTCCTGGGCTGGGTCAATCAGGTGCGCAGCCGCGCGCGCAGCGGCGTCGCCGCGCCGGGGGAGATCGGGGACGTGCACGCGCTGCTCGACGAGATGCGGCTGATCAAGGGGCCGGAGGAGCTCGCGGTCATGCGCCGCGCCGCGGCGATCGCCGCCGGCGCGCACCGCCGCGCCATGCGCGCCGCGCGGCCGGGCCGGGCCGAGTACGAGATCGAGGCGGAGCTCCTGCACGAATTCCGGCGGCACGGCGCGCAGGCGCCTGCCTATCCCCCGATCGTCGCGGCCGGCGAGCGCGCCTGCGTGCTGCATTACGTGAGCAACGACGGGACGCTGAAGGACGGCGAGCTGCTGTTGATCGACGCCGGCTGCGAGCTCGACGGCTACGCTTCGGACGTGACGCGCACCTTTCCGGTCAACGGCCGGTTCAGCGGGCCGCAGCGCGAGATCTACCAGCTGGTGCTCGCGGCACAGGCCGCCGCCATCGCGGCGGTCAAGCCCGGAAACGCCTGGGACGCGCCGCACCGCACGGCGGTGAGAGTCCTGGCGCAGGGACTCATTGACTTGAGGCTGCTCGCCGGCAGTGTCAACGAGGCGGTGGAGACCGAGGCTTACCGGAAGTTCTACATGCACCGCACCGGGCACTGGCTCGGGCTCGATGTGCACGATGCCGGCGACTACAAGCATGCCGGCGAGTGGCGTGTGCTCGAGCCCGGAATGGTGCTGACGGTGGAGCCGGGTTGTTACCTCCGTGCAGGCGAAGGAGTGCCGGAGCACTTTGCCGGCATCGGGGTGCGCATCGAGGACGATGTGCTCGTGACCGGAGCCGGGAGCGAGGTGCTCACCGCCGCAGCCCCGAAGAGCATCGCCGACATCGAGGCGCTCGTGGGGGCGGGCGATGCCTGACTACGATGCGCTGATTGTGGGCGGCGGCCCGGTCGGGGCAGCGCTCGCGCTCGCGCTGCGCGGGAGCGGGCTCGCACTGGGGGTGCTGGAGGCACGGCGAGCGGACGCTGCGCGTGCAGACCCGCGCCCGATCGCGCTCTCCCATGGCAGCCGCCTGATCCTGGAGCGGCTCGTCGTGTGGCAGGAGCTCGCACCCGTGACGCCGATCGCGCGCATCCATGTCTCGCAACGCGGCGGCTTCGGTCGCGTCGAGCTCGACGCGACCGAAGCCGGCCTGCCCGCCCTGGGCTACGTGCTCGACTACGGCCGGCTCGCGGCGGTGCTGGCACGCGCGCTCGAGACGGGATTCTGTGATTACATGACGGGCGCGACGGTGACAGGGATCGCCGCGGAGCAGGACACGGTCCGTGTCCGGTTCGACCGCGGCCGGGGCGGCGAGCGGGCGACTGCGCGGCTCGCCGCCATCGCCGACGGCGGAGCGCTCGCGGCAAGCACGCACATGCGCGTCCGGGACTACCGGCAAGCCGCGGTGACCGCGCGGGTGGTGAGCAGCCTGCCTCACCACAACACGGCATATGAGCGCTTTACGTCGCAGGGGCCGCTCGCCCTGTTGCCGGACGGAGGGACGCTGGCACTGGTGTGGACCACAGCGCCGGAGCAGGCACAGGAATTGTGCGCGATGCCGGATGCCGATTTTTTGGACAGGCTCGGGCGCGCGTTCGGGGGGCGCCTTGGCCGCTTTACGGGGGTTGACGCCCGCGCGTGGTTTCCCCTCAAACTCAAGGTCGCATCCCGTATCGCGGAATCGCGAGCAATCGTGTTCGGCAACGCGGCGCAGACGTTGCATCCGGTCGCCGGCCAGGGGTTTAACCTCGGGCTGCGGGACGCATGGGAGCTTGCAGGCTTGATCGGGGGTTGCAGCCGGGAGCAAATCGGCGAAGCGGCCCTGCTGGAATCCTATGCCGCACGGCGGTGGCTCGACCGCAGGGGCGGCGTCTGGTTTACCGATACGCTGGTGCGGCTGTTTTCCAACGATCTCGCGCCATTGCGCTGGGCGCGTGGCCTCGGGCTCGCGCTGCTCGGTGCGGTGCCGCCGGCAAAGCATTTCGTGGTGCGGCGCATGTGCTTCGGCACGCGCGGCTAAACGGCAGCACTTCGCGCGCTCGACGGACCGGTTCGCCGCATTGCGCTTGCGGGTTACGGTGGCTCGCGCAGGCGGCACTCGAAATTTCTTTAATAAGTGCTTACTCCGGAAAGCGGTTTGCGCATTTTTGCGCGCCGCCGCCGCCCGTGTCGGATCGCTGCAACACGGATCAAAAAACAATCAAGATTTGCTTTTCTTGCGCGGACACAACGATTACAATGACGCCCTTCCTGAAAACAACGATATCGTTTCCCCGTAGCCGGCGAGCCCGATGCGAATCGGTCAGTGTCAATTGAAGAACAATCTCGTCGTGGCGCCGATGGCGGGCGTGACCGACCGCCCGTTCCGCCAGTTGTGCAAGAGCATGGGCGCGGGCATGGCGGTCTCGGAGATGGTGGCGAGCAACTCGCTGCTGTGGGGCTCGAAGAAGACGCGCCGCCGCGCGAGCCATGAGGGCGAGGTCGAGCCGGTCGCGGTGCAGATTGCGGGTGCCGATCCCCGGATGCTGGCGGAAGCGGCGCGCTACAACGTTGACCAGGGCGCCCAGATCATCGACATCAACATGGGCTGCCCGGCGAAGAAGGTCTGCAACGTGATGGCCGGCTCCGCCCTGCTCAAGGACGAGCCGCTCGTCGGCCGCATACTCGACGCGGTGGTGGCGGCGGCGGAGGTTCCGGTCACGCTCAAGATCCGCACCGGCTGGGACCGCGAGCACAGGAACGCGCTCGCCGTGGCGCGGATCGCCGAAGAAGCCGGCATCAAGGCGCTCGCGATACACGGGCGTACCCGCGCCTGCGGCTTTGCGGGCGAGGCCGAGTACGACACCATCGCGGCGGTCAAGGCCGCGGTGAAGATCCCGGTGATCGCGAACGGCGATATCTCGACCCCGGAAAAGGTGAGGCGCGTGCTGGACTACACCGGAGCTGACGCCGTGATGATCGGCCGCGCCGCACAGGGCCGGCCGTGGATGTTCCGCGAGATCGAGCACTACCTGAAGACCGGCGAGCCGCTCCCGCCGCCGTCGGTGGAAGAGATCCATCGCGTGCTGATTGCGCACCTGCGGGAACTCTACGAGTTCTACGGCGAGCCCACCGGGGTGCGTGTCGCGCGCAAGCATATTTCGTGGTACACGAAAGGGCTGGCCGGCTCCGCGGCGTTCCGTCACGCCATGAACCGGATCGAGTCCGCTGCCGGACAGTTGACGGCGGTGGACGGGTTTTTCGCACAGCTTGCGGGCCGCGGCCAGCGCCTGACCTATGTCGAGGAACTTGCGGCATGATCAACGAGAACGAAATGGGGCGCATGGTACGCAGGGCGATCGAAGGCTATTTCCGGGACCTGGACGGGGAGAAACCGTGCGCTGTTTATGACATGGTGATCAACTGCGTCGAGAAGCCGCTGCTCGAGAGCGTGCTGCACCGGGTGCGCGGCAACCAGACCCACGCGGCGGCGATGCTCGGCATCAACCGCAACACCCTGCGCAAGAAGATGAAGGTGCACGGCATCAAATTCTAAGGAGTTTGTCGGGACGAGGCCGACAAAGTCCCGGGATCGAGAATTGAGCCGGCGCGCCAGTTGACGAACGGCGGGTTTTACTCAATCCTCAGTCCCAGTACCTCGATCCTGCCGTCATGGCCGTCATCAAGCAGGCGCTGCTCAGCGTCTCGGACAAGACCGGAATTGTCGAATTCGCGCGCGGGCTTGCCCGCTTCGGCGTCGCGCTGATTTCCACCGGTGGCACCGCGAAGCTCCTGAGGCAGGCCGGCCTCGAGGTCACCGAGGTCGCCGATTACACCGGATTTCCAGAGATGCTGGACGGCCGGGTGAAGACGCTGCACCCCAAAGTGCACGCCGGTCTCCTGGCGCGGCGCGATCGGCCCGAGCACGTGGCCGCTCTCAGGCAGGCGGCCATCCCGCTTCTCGACCTAGTGGCGGTCAACCTCTACCCCTTCGGCACCGCCGTGGCGCGGCCGGAATGCACGCTCGAGGAGGCCATCGAGAACATTGACATCGGCGGACCGGCCATGGCGCGGAGCGCGGCCAAGAACTACCAGCATGTGGCCGTGGTGACCGACCCCGCGGACTACGGGCCGTTGCTGGAAGAAATGACCGCGGCGAACGGGGCGATCGGGGCGGAAACCCGGTTGCGGCTGGCGCAGAAGGCGTTTTCCCACACGGCGGCCTACGACGGTGCGATCAGCAACCATCTCACCGCACTCGACGCCGCGGGAAGGCGCGCCACCTTCCCGCAACGGCTGAACCTGCAGTTCGACCTGGCGCAACCGTTGCGCTACGGGGAAAACCCGCACCAGGAGGCGGCTTTCTACCGCGACGTGCCGCCGGCGCCGGGCAGCCTCGGGACTTACCGGCAGCTGCAGGGCAAGGAGCTCTCGTACAACAACATCGCCGATGCCGACGCGGCATGGGAGTGCGCGAGGAGCTTCGAGCAGCCGGCATGCGTCATCGTCAAGCACGCCAACCCTTGCGGCGTGGCCGTCGCCGCCAGCCTTGCCGAGGCCTACCGCAAGGCCTTCGCCACCGATCCCGCGTCGGCGTTCGGCGGCATCATCGCCTTCAACCGCGACCTCGGCGGGGAAGCCGCGGAAGCGCTGGCCCGGCAATTCGTTGAAGTCGTGATCGCTCCGGCATACGCCGCTGAAGCCTCGCGTGCGCTGGCGCAGAAGGCGAATATCCGGGTGCTCGCCGTGCCGTCCGCGACGGGTGCCAACGCCTTTGACCTGAAACGGGTGGGCGGCGGACTGCTGGTACAGACGCCGGACACGGTCAATATCGGCGCCGGTGAGATCAAGGCCGTCACCCGGACGAGGCCGACGGAGGCGCAGGTGAGCGACCTAATCTTTGCGTGGCGGGTGGCCAAGTACGTCAAGTCCAATGCCATCGTGTTCTGCGGCGATGGCCGGACGCTGGGCGTGGGGGCCGGACAGATGAGCCGCGTGGATTCGGCGCGGATTGCCGCCCTCAAGGCGGCTGGCGCCGGCCTCACGCTGCAGGGATCGGTCGTGGCCTCCGACGCGTTTTTCCCGTTCCGCGACGGCGTGGACG
>DAIDBG010000298.1 GCA_027310225.1 bacterium
CGTCCACGAGCACCGGTGTGCCGCCGAGCGAAGTGACGGCATCCACGATGGTGAGGGCGTCGTACCGGTGCGCGACCTCGGCCAGGACCTTAGCGTCGGACTGCACGCCGGTGGAGGTCTCGGCGTGCACGAGCGCTACGACCCGCGCGTCGCGGTTCTTCCTGAGCGCGTCCTCGAGCTTGCCGGGATCGACCGGCTCGCCCCACTGGTCCTCGACGACGACGGCGGTGCCGCCACAGCGCTCGACGTTCTCGATCATGCGGCCCCCGAACACGCCGTTGCGGCACACGATCACCTTGTCGCCGGGGGAGACCAGGTTGACGAAGCAATACTCCATGCCCACCGAGCCCGGCCCGGAGATCGGAAAGGTGAGCGCGTTCTTCGTCTGGTACACGTAGCGCAGCAGGGCCTTCAGCTCTTCCATCATTTCGACGAACACCGGATCGAGATAGCCGATCGCCGGCTGGCTCATGGTGGTCAGCACGCGCGGATGGATCTCGGTCGGACCGGGGCCCATGAGGGTCCTCTGCGGCGGATGGAAGGAGCTGATGCGTCTGGCGGGCGCGTAGTCGTTCATGACGTCATTTCCTGAGAGGGGCGATCCGAAAAGGCTTTCGCCGTCCGGCCGCGATTTGAGCCGGATTGGCTTCCTGGCGTTGGCTTCGTTCAAGACCTCGACGGCGGCGATCCGGCCGTCCGTCAGGCGTTCCACCTCCATCGCCCAGCGTGCCGGCACGTAGCCCGACTTGACCCAGTTGTTAACTACCGCCCGGTCGAGCCGCAGCCGGCGCGCGACTTCCGCCTGGCTGCCGAACTGGGTGACGAGGCGCTCAGCGCAGTTCATGGCAAGAATTGGTCGAGTATTAGGCCGGCCAATTCTCTACGCAAAGCCCCCTGGAAGAAAATGACCGGCAAGGCCGGTCCGCGAACCGGACCCTGCTTTTCTCCCCCGTGGAGGGCCAGGAGCCGTGGGGTCGTTCTGATCATGAACTCTCGGGCGGTTTTGCTTTAAGCAGCCTGCCGGGCTTGATGCCTCGACAGGTTGATCGAGAGATTATCATGACAAAATTATTTTGACAAAATGGAAACAACGCCAAGCCTTGTTTCCGTAACGGGAAATCCTAATCTTTATTGTTTTAATTCATCGGATTGCACTTGCAATCCGATGCCGACACGGCTGGGCGGGAGGCGGTCGAAATCGAACAAACTGCGGTCAAGCAGGTGGGACGGCCGCACATGCTTGAGGCTGTTCAGCATGGTTTCGACCCGCCCCGGGCAGCGCTTTTCCCATTCGCGCAGGAGCTGCTTCATCTCGTTGCGCTTCAGATTCTCCTGCGAGCCGCACAGGTTGCAGGGAATGATGGGAAACTGCCTAAGCTCGGCGTAGGCCGCAAGGTCGCGCTCCTCGCAGTACGCGAGCGGACGGATCACGACGTGCCGCCCGTCGTCGGAACGGAGCTTGGGCGGCATCGCCTTCAGCTGCCCGCCGTAGAAGAGGTTGAGCAGGAAGGTCTCGAGGATGTCGTCGCGATGGTGCCCGAGCGCGATCTTGGTCGCCCCGAGTTCCCCCGCCACGCGATAGAGCACGCCGCGGCGCAGCCGCGAGCAGAGCGAGCACATGGTCCTGCCTTCCGGTATCAGGCGCTTCACCACGCTGTAGGTGTCCTGCTCCTCGGTCCTGAACGGCACGCCGAGGCGGGCGAGGTACTCGGGCAGCACGTGCGCCGGGAAGTCAGGCTGTTTCTGGTCGAGGTTGACGGCGACGATGTCGAAGCGGATCGGCGCATGCTGCCTGAGATAGAGCAGGATATCGAGCAGCGCGTAGCTGTCCTTGCCGCCGGAGAGGCACACCATCACCTTGTCGCCGTCGGCGATCATGCCGTAATCGGCGATCGCCTCGCCCACGAGCCGGCGCAGGCGCTTCACGAGCTTGTTCGCCTCGTACGATTCCTTTCGCTCCTTCGTGCTGCGGGGCTGTATGCGGATTGCGACATCTTCCATGCTGCACACCTCGAAAAGTGATCCCGTGAACCGTGAGCCGTGAACCGACCAAAGCATCGCGCAAAGCGCGGGGACGTCGAATCACGGATCACCGATCACGGCTCACGCTCTATAAGCTGACGCTTCGCCCGCCGTCCACTGCCAAGATCTGCCCCGTGACGTAGGGCGCGTCTGAAATGAAGAATTGTACCGCCTTGGCAATGTCGTCGGGCTCGCCGACACGCTTGAGCACCGTGCGGTTGATGATGCGCTGGCGCGCCACCTCGTCCTTCCAGGCATCGTCGTCCGGCCACAGGATGGTGCCGGGCGCGATGCCGTTCACGCGTACCTCGGGACCGAGGTCGCGCGCGAGCGCCCGCGTGAGCGCGAGCAGCCCTCCCTTCGCCGCGGTGTACACGGCGTGGCTGGTCATCGGCAGCTCGGCGTGAATGTCGAGGATGTTGACGATGCAGCCGTGCGACCTTCTCAGCTCGGGCGCCGCGGCCTGCGCCAGGAACAGCGGCGCCTTGAGATTGGTGCCGACGAGATCGTCCCACGCCTTTTCGCTCACCTCGCCGATCGCCGTGGCATAGAAGCTGGAAGCGTTGTTGATGAGCGCGTCGAGGCGGCCGAACTGCTTCACCGCCGCCTTGATGAGCTCCGCGGCACTGGAAACCTTGAGCAGGTCCGCCTGCGCCAAGGTGACGGAGCCGGCACGATGGGCGTTCAGCTCGGCCTGGAGCGCGCGGGCTTCCAGCGCGGAAGAGCGATAATGCACCAGCAGGCCGGCGCCCGCCGCGTGCAGCCGCCGGCAAATTGCGGCGCCGACGCGCTTCGCGCCGCCGGTGATCAGCACCACTTTGCCTTGAAGGGTCTCGGTCATGTCGGGAAATGCCGCCGGGACGAGCGTGTAGAATTGTAGTCTATCCTCGCACTGCTCCCCACTTAGAGTTGAGCACGCCTTCGCAAGCAACAGTCCTGCCCGCCCCGCCGCCGGAAGCGCGGGCGGTCAGCGAACGGCTCGCGCGGCTCATCGCCGACGAGATCGCCGCGGGCGGCGGCTGGCTGAGCTTTGCCCGTTACATGGAGCTTGCGCTCTACGCTCCGGGGCTCGGCTACTACATGGCCGGCGCCCGCAAGCTCGGGCGCGACGGCGATTTCGTGACCGCACCGGAAATCTCGCGGCTCTTCGGCCGCAGCGTGGCGCGCCAGATCGAGCAGCTCGGCCGGCTCGGGCTCGACGAGATCCTGGAAATCGGCGCCGGCAGCGGTGCGCTCGCGGCCGACCTGCTCATCGAGCTGGAGCAGCGGGGGCTGCCGCTGCGGCGCTACCTGATCCTGGAGGTGAGCGCGGACCTCCGCGACCGCAGCCGCGACACGATCGCCGCGCGTGCGCCGCACCTCATCGAGCGCGTGGCGTGGCTCAACCGGCTGCCGCCGCGGTTCGCCGGCATCGTCCTGGGCAACGAAGTGCTCGACGCCATGCCGGTCAACGTGCTCGAGCGCGAGACGCACGGCATCGTCGAGCTGGGCGTGGCGGCGGAAGCGAGCAGTTTCCGGTGGGCGGCGCGCCCGCTTGCCGGCCCGCTCGCGGCCCTCGCGGACCCCGCCTGCTTTCCGCTGCCGTCATACCGCACCGAGTTCCAGCTCGCCGCGCGCGCCTTCGTGGCAAGTCTCGCCGGCGTGTTCGAGCGCGGCGTCGCGCTGTTCTTCGACTACGGCTTTCCGCGGCACGAGTACTACCACCCACAGCGCGCCCGCGGCACCCTCATGTGCCACTATCGGCACCGTGCGCACGACGACCCTTTTTTCCTGCCCGGGCTGCAGGACATCACCTCGCATATCGACTTCTCGGCGATTGCCCGGGCCGGACAGGACGCCGGGCTCGAGCTGCTGGGGTACACCAACCAGGCACAGTTCCTGGTGAACTGCGGCATCACCGACATCCTCGCGGAAACGCCGGCGGAGAACGCTACCGCATACGCACCGCTCGCCGCACAGGCGAACAAGCTGCTCTCCCCCGCCGAGATGGGGGAACTCTTCAAGGTGATCGCGTTCGGCCGGGGCATCGCTCCGGGCCTGCTCGGGTTCGCGCGCGGCGACCGGCGTCACACGTTATAGGCGATGAAACCGCCGACGAAGGCGAGGGAAGCGGCCGCTCTCGACCCCCGATGAGGACCGGTGTGCGCTGCGTGCAATGCCAATGAAAGCAATGCAGCTCGCCGCGCCGCGCTCGGCGCTGAAGCTCGCGGACCTGCCGGTGCCGCGGCCCGGTCCCGGCCGGATTCTCATCAAGGTCCGCGCCTGCGGCGTGTGCCGCACGGACCTGCACGTGGTGGACGGAGATCTTGCGCAAGGCAAGATGCCGATCGTCCCGGGGCACGAGATCGTCGGCACCGTGATGGAGAAAAGCGCGGGCGTGGAGCGCTTCGCGATCGGCGAGCGGGTCGGCGTGCCGTGGCTCGGCTACACCTGCGGCACCTGCGGCTACTGCGCGAGCGGCCGCGAGAACCTGTGCGACACCGCGCGCTTCACTGGCTACCACCTCGACGGCGGCTACGCCGAATACACGGTCGCCGATCAGCGCTACTGCTTCGCCCTTCCCGCGGCCTACGACGATGCCACCGCGGCACCGCTCCTGTGCGCCGGACTGATCGGCTACCGCTCCCTGGTGATGGCCGGGGACGCGTCCCGCCTCGGCATCTACGGCTTCGGCGCCGCGGCGCACATCGTGGCGCAGGTCGCGCGCCACCAGGGACGGAAAGTCTTTGCTTTCACCAAGCCGGGCGATACCGAGGCACAGCGCTTCGCGCGCGGGCTGGGCGCGGAATGGACGGGAGACTCGACGGCAAAGCCGCCCGAGGAGCTCGATGCGGCGATCATCTTCGCGCCGGTCGGGCCGCTCGTCGTGCACGCGCTGCGCGCGACCGCCAAGGGCGGGACCGTCGTGTGCGCGGGCATCCACATGAGCGACATTCCCGCGTTTCCCTACGACATCCTGTGGGGCGAGCGCGTGGTGCGCTCGGTCGCGAACCTCACCCGCCGCGACGGCGAGGAGTTTCTCGCACTCGCTCCCAAGGTGCCGGTGAAGACCAGCGTGGAGGTGTTTGCCCTCGCTCAAGCCAACGATGCGCTCGCGCGGCTGCGCGAAGGACGCATCACCGGCGCAGCGGTGCTGGTGCCGTAACGGGTGAACTCAAAAGCACCCCACGGACCACCAGTGCGGTTTTCCGATTCACTATTTCCTGTTCCCTATTCACTGCCGCGCAACGCGCGGCGGATGGCTTCCAGCCGTGCTGCACCCACGTTGCCCCGGATGGCGACGGCGTCTTTCGATTCCCTGGCGATCTCGCCGGCCTTGACCGAGGCGGCCGCGGCGAGCGCACGCTCGAGGCGCGCGTGCGCGGGCGCCGCATCGGGCTCGCCGGCGAGTGCCGCGGCCACGAGATCCGTGAAGCGCTCCGGCCTGCGCCACACGTCCACGGCGTTGAAGAGTTCCAGCACCGATTCCGCGTCCAGCTCGGCCGCGTCCGCGATCAGGTTGGCGTGGCGCGCCGCAAGCAGTGCGAGGTCCCGGCAATCGGCGGGCATCCTGAGCCGGTTCGCCAGCGATTCGACCGCCAGCGGATCGAGCGCGCGCGCGAGCGCAGCGAGGCGCGCCGCGAGCGACGCGCCCGCCGCGGCCGCGGCATCGAGCGCATGCAACGCCGCCGCTCCCGTGCCGCTCTCCCACAGCGCGTCCACCTCCGGCATCACGCGCGCGAGCGTGCGGCATTCGCGCAGCACCTCGAACATGCGCGAGGGTTTCCGCTCCATCAACCCGCGCGCGAGCTCCTGCCACACGCGCTCCGCCACCAGCGCGTCCGCCTCGCCGTTCTCAGCCATGGTCCGCATGAGCGAGAGCGTCTCCCGGGCGATACGAAAGCCGAAGCGCGCCGCGAAGCGCGCCACCCGCAGGATGCGCACCGGGTCCTCGGCGAACGCGGGGCTCACGTGGCGCAGCACGCCGGCCTCGAGGTCGGCCGCCCCCTTGAAGGGGTCTATGATCCGCCCGTCGGCGTCGCGGGCGATGGCGTTGATGGTGAGGTCGCGCCGCGTCAGGTCCTGCTCCAGCGTCACGTCCGGCGCAGTGTGGAACTCGAAGCCGTGGTAGCCGCGCGCGGTCTTGCGCTCGGTGCGCGCAAGCGCGTATTCCTCGTGGGTCGTCGGATGCAGGAACACCGGGAAATCCCGTCCGACGGGCTTGTAGCCCAGCTTCACCATTTCTTCGGGGGTCGCGCCGACGACGACGTAGTCGCGGTCCTTCACCGGCAGGCCGAGCAGCTCGTCGCGCACCGCGCCGCCCACACAATAGATTTTCATGACGGCGTGAGTCGTTCGAACTGCGGAAGGATTTCAGTTTCGACGCGCGCGGCGGCGTACCATAACGGGACGAATCACGACCCGCTGTCATCGTCGCGCCGCGCCCGCCCCCGAAACCGCTGGTAACGCGCGCGTGGCGTGCGGCTCCCGAGCCAGGACGGGGCCACGGCTTCGAGCGCGGCCGGCGCGATGCCGAACGGGAACTCGCAGTGGCACACGCTATCCACCTTCATCGAATAATAATTGTCGCGCGTCATGAGCTTCACCGGCATCAACTCGAGGGCAAGCGCCTGCAAGTACGACAGGCTGTCGTTCAAGCCGATCACGAGCCGCCGCCGCCCGAGCGTGCGCGCCACGAATTCGACGAGCTCGCGCAGGGTGTAGATCCGGGGGCCGCACAGGTCGTAGCTCCTGCCGAAGCTCGCGAGGTCATCGAGGCCCTTCACGAAGGCTTGCGCCACGTCCTCGACGAACACCGGCTGGAAGCGCGCGTTGGGGCAGGCGAGAAACAATACCGGCGCGAGCTTCACCAGCAGCGCGAACAGGTTGAGAAAAGTGTCGTCGCGGCCGAAGATGACCGACGGCCTGAAGATCGTCACGTCGAGCCCCGAGTCGCGCACGATCGCTTCGGCCTCGCCCTTGGTGCGCAGGTAAGCGCTCGGGCCGTTGGCGTTGGCGTTCAGCGCGCTCATGTGGAGCAGGCGCCGTATGCCGCATTCGCGGCACGCTGCGACCACCTTGCGCGCGAGCTCCACGTGCGCCGCCTGGAAGCTCCCGCCGCCGCGGCCGTCGTGCAGCACTCCCACCAGGTTGATCACCGCCTCCGCGTCGCGCACGAAATCGCGCAACTGGCCCGGGTCGTGCACGTCGGCGTCAACCACCTCCACCGTCGGCAGCAGGATCAACTGCTCTTTCGCGCGCTCGCGGTCGCGCGTGGCGACGCGCACGCGGTAGCCCTCCGCCGCGAGCAGGTGGCAGATATGCCGGCCCACAAAACCGCTCCCTCCAAGGACACAGACTTCGGTTATTTCCATATCTGATTGAGCCCTCTGCTGCCCACTGCTTACCGCTTACTGTTCGCCGTTCACCGTTCATCGCCCGGGAGCATGTCGCCCGGCGGCTCTCCGGCACCGGGCCGCTGCGGGCCGACGATGCCCAGGCGCTGCCTGAGCGACTGCAGCTGCTCGCCGAAAGTCTGCGCGTAATACGTCGTGTTCGCCATCACCTTCTTCACGTAATCGCGGGTTTCGGCGAGGGGAATGCTCTCGGCGTAAACCGCTCCTTCTACCGCCGCCTCCGGCCGCCACGCGCGCGCCCGGCCCGGCCCGGCGTTGTAGGCGGCGGAAGCGAGCAGCGGCTGGCCGTCGAGCGTGTCGAGCACGTAGCGCAGGTAGTAGGTACCGAGGCTCAGGTTGGTGTCCACCTCGGCGATCCGCGACCAGCGCCAGTCCTTGAGGCCGATCTTCTTCGCCACCCAGCGCGCGGTGGCCGGCATGATCTGCATCAGCCCGCTCGCGCCGGCGCGTGACCTGGCGTCGGCAATGAACCGGCTTTCCTGCCGGATCAGCCCGTAAACCCAGGCCTCATCGAGGCCCATCCGCGCGACCTGGGCCTTGAGCACGTCGCGGTACGGCGCGAGATAGCGCAGGCCGAAATCGTGCAGCTCCACCGTGCGGTCGGCGGTGCCGATGGCGCGGTCGTAGATCTCGTAGCGCCGCGCCAGCTCGGCCGCCGCCAGCAGCTGCCTGTCGTCGAAGCCGCGGATCGCCCACAGCCATTCGCGGGTAGCCTCCACGCGCAGGCCCAGGCGGTAGAGCTCGAGCGCGCGCCGGATGCCCGGCAGCCGGTTCATGGCGCGCACGTCCTCGGCGCCCGGCTTGTAGGCGGCGGGCGGCGCGACGATTTTCCCGCCGAGTTCCTCCACCGCCAGCTGGCCGTAGAAATCGAACCGGCCCGCGAGTGGCTTGAGCAGTTCCTCCGCCTCCTCGGCCCGCCCCAGCACCTTCAGCGCGCGCGCCTTCCAGTAGCGCCAGACGGGCTCCGAGCTCTCCGCCTCGGTCATGGACTCAATCGCGGCGAGCACGTCCTGCCAGGCGCCGGCGCGCAGCGCGGCCCGCGCTTTCCACGCGAGCTGCGCGTCTGAAAGGTCGCCGGCGCGCGCGTACCAGGCAAGCGCGTCGGGATCGTGGCGCATCGCGCCGAGGTAGGCGATCATGCCCCAGACGTAGGTGCGCTCCTCGTCGCTGAAACGCTCCTCGATCTTCGTCCAGAGGCGCGCCGCCTGCGGCGGCGAGACGCGCGCGAGGCGGTGCGCCGCGAACAGCACCGCTTCACGGCCGGCGCGGTTTTTCAGGTTGAAGTTCCGCCGCTCGAGATAGCCCGCCGGATTGGATGCGATGGTTTCGAGCACGCGCGGCTCCGGCGCCTGTCCCGCGGGCAGGTACGACGCCACGCGGCGCGCGAGGCTCACCCGCCCCGCCTCCAGCGCCAGCCGGATGCGTACCCACAGGTCGTCGGTCGAGATCAGGCCCGCGGCGAGGAGCGCATCGAGAAGCGGCGAGCAGCTCTCGGGAAGCTCGCGGGAAACGAACCACACCGGCCGCGACTCGCTCAACGTCTCTTCCGGCTTGATGCGCAGCCGCGACTGCAGCGCATAGCAGGTGATCTCGAGGTCATCGTTGAAAAGCAGCGGCAGCTCCTGGTCGAACAGCTCCCACTGCTGCTTCCTGCCGAGGTTCTTCAGCCACTCCGAGCGCAGCTGCTCGGAAAGCGGCCCGTCGCGGTAGGCGGAGAGAAACGCCCGCACTTCATCGGCTCCGGCGTCCTCCAGGCGCATCTTGAGCTGCCAGTACGCCACGTACGGTTCGAGGACGTGGCCGCGCAGCCGCATGGCGTAGGACTCGAGCCGCGGCGCGTTGCCGACGCGGAACGCCTCGCGCGCGGCGAGAAAGTCGTCGTCCGGAGCCGCGCCCTGCGCAGCCAGCGCGGCTAACGCCAGACCCACGAACCACAACCATCTCATATCTGGACGCGAAACCGTCTTCCCGTGAGCCCAATTCTAGCCTTTTTTCTCATCCGCCTGCATGTACCACAACGCATCGTGGACGCCGCGGCTGACGCAACGGCGGCAGAAGGCAGCGGGCGGATCAGCCGAGAAACAACCGATAGGCCGGGTTGCGGGTCTCTTCCCTGTAGGGGTAGCTGACCTCGGTGAGGAAGGCGTGAAACTTGCGCTTGTCCTGCGGCGGCACCTGCATGCCGACCAGCACGCGTCCGTAGTCGGCGCCGTGATTGCGGTAGTGGAACAGGCTGATGTTCCAGCCGCGGCTCATGGCGGTGAGGAACTTCATGAGCGCCCCCGGGCGCTCCGGAAACTCGAAGCGATAGAGGATTTCGTTGTCCACGCCGGGCGCGTGCCCGCCGACGGCGTAGCGCACGTGCAGCTTCGCGAGCTCGTTGTCGGTGAAGTCCAGCGTCCGCAGCCCCCGGCGGCGCAGCTTCCGGACCAGGCGGACGGTTTCCTTGCGGTCCTGGACCTGGAGGCCCACGAACACCCGCGCCTCGCGAGGGTCGGCGTAGCGGTAATTGAACTCGGTGATGTTGCGCGTGCCGATCAGCGAGCAGAACTCGCGGAAGCTGCCGGGGCGCTCCGGGATGGTGACGGCGAGGATCGCCTCACGCCGCTCGCCGAGCTCGGCTTCCTCCGCCACGAAGCGCAACCGGTCGAAGTTCATGTTGGCGCCGGAGGCGACCGCCACCAGCGTCTTGCCGCGGACGCCGGTGCGCTCGACGTACGCCTTGGCGCCGGCGATCGCGAGCGCGCCCGCCGGCTCGAGCACCGCGCGCATGTCCTCGAACACGTCCTTGATCGCGGCGCAGATGGCGTCGGTGTCCACCCGGATCACGTCGTCAACCAGCTCGCGGCAGAGGCGGAAGGTTTCGCGCCCCACCTGCTTCACGGCTACACCGTCGGCAAACAGGCCGACCTGGGCGAGTTTCACGCGCCGTCCGATCTTGAGCGAGCGGTACATCGCGTCGGCGTCCTCCGGCTCGACGCCGATCACCTTGATCTCGGGCCGCAGCCTCTTCACGTAGGCCGCGATCCCGGAGATCAGGCCACCGCCGCCGATGGCGACGAAGAGGGCGTGGATCGGCTTCGGGTGCTGCCGGAGGACTTCCATGCCGATCGTGCCCTGGCCGGCGATGACGTCGGGGTCGTCGTAGGGATGCACGAAGGTGAGCCGGTGCCGGCGCTCGAGCCGGCGCGCGTGGGCGTGGGCCTCGTCATAGGAGTCCCCCTGCAGCACGACGCGCGCACCGCGCGCCTTGACCGCCGCCACCTTGATCTGCGGGGTGGTCACCGGCATCACGATGGTCGCGTGGCAGCCGAGCTTCTGCGCGGCGAGCGCCACGCCCTGGGCGTGGTTCCCGGCGGAGGCGGCGATCACGCCGTGCCTCAACGCCGCGGCCGGAAGCTGCACCATCTTGTTGTAGGCGCCGCGCAGCTTGAAGGAAAACACCGGCTGCACGTCCTCGCGCTTGAGCAGCACGCGGTTGTGCGTGCGCGCGGAAAGGCCGGACGCCGGCTCGAGCGGCGTCTCGATCGCCACATCGTAGACGCGCGCGCTGAGGATGCGCTCGAGGTAGTCGTCCTTCTTCATGGCTCCGGCCGCAAATGACCCTTGGTCAAGGTGGAAGGTTATCAGCCATTTGCGCCCGGAGGAAATGGTATAGTTTCCGGGCCATCACTCGCCCACGGATAACAGCCTGCGGTTTTCCTGATCACTGTTCCCTATTCCCTATTCACCATTCATTGCTTCTGATGACCCAGGACGAGATGAAACAGGCGGCGGCGAAGGCCGCCATCGCCCACGTCCCCGATGATGGCGTCGTCGGTGTCGGCACCGGCTCCACCGCCAACCACTTCATCGCCGAGCTCGGCAGGATCAGGCACCGGATCGAGGGCGCGGTGGCGAGCTCGGAGGCGACCGCGCAACGGCTCAGGCAGTTCGGCATCCGGGTGCTGGACCTGAACGGCGTGCGGGAGCTGCCGGTTTACGTGGACGGTGCGGACGAGGTGACGCGCCACCTCGCCATGATCAAGGGTGGCGGCGGGGCGCTCACGCGCGAGAAGATCGTCGCCGCGGTGGCGAAGACGTTCGTCTGCATCGCCGACCGCTCCAAGCTGGTGGACGTGCTGGGCAAGCACCCGCTGCCGGTCGAGGTGATCCCGATGGCGCGCTCCCACGCCGCGCGCGAGATCGTCAGGCTCGGCGGCCAGCCGGTGTGGCGGCAGGACTTCCTCACCGACAACGGCAACATCATCCTCGACGTGCACAACCTCACGATCCTCGCGCCCGCCGAGCTGGAAACCCGGCTCAACCAGATCGCGGGCGTCGTGACCAACGGGCTGTTCGCCCTGCGCGGGGCGGACCTGCTGCTGCTCGGCACCGAACGCGGCGTCGAGACCCTGCACCGTCACATTTCTGCTTGAGTTTTGTCCAGGGATTTTGCCGCCGGGAACGCAAAACTGTCATAATTGGCCGGTATCGTTGCCGGCTTGGCCGGACCGGGAGGCATGAAAATGCCCAGTAGCGAACACACCCTGAAGCAATTCGACGCCGAGCTCGAGGCGGTGCGCGCGCGCGTGCTGCAGATGGGCGGGCTGGTCGAGGAGCAGATCGTGCGCGCGCTCGATGCGCTGTCGAACGGCAACCCGCAGCTCGCCGCGCGCGTGGTCGAGAACGACCACCAGGTCAACGCGCTGGAGGTGGGGATTGACGAGGAGTGCAGCACCATCATCGCGCGCCGCCAGCCGGCCGCGGTGGACCTGCGCATGCTCATGATGGTGGTGAAGACCATCACCGACCTCGAGCGCATCGGCGACGAGGCGGCGAAGATCGCCCGCATGGTGCAGCTGATCTACGAAACCGACCGCCCCTACGTGCCGCGCACGGGCGACATCCGCCGCGTTGCCGAGATCGCGCTCGGCATGCTGAAGAACGCCCTGGACGCCTTCGCCCGGCTCGACCTCGCGGTCGCCGCCCGGGTCGTGCGCCAGGACGAGCAGGTGGACGAGGCCTTCCGCGCGATCCTGCGCCAGCTCATCACCTTCATGATTGAGGACCCGCGCACGATTTCCCACGCCCTCGAGATCCTGTTCATCGCCAAGGCGATCGAGCGCATCGGCGACCACTCGAAGAACATGTCCGAGTACGTGATCTACATGGTGAAGGGCAAGGACGTGCGTCACACCGGCGTGGAAGCGGTCGAACGCGAGGCGCTTACCCAGCATTGACCTCAAGAAGCTTGGCGCGGCGGCGCGGCTTTGCTTATACTGGCGGCAGCGAATATTCCGGCGTCAGGAAGAAGATCACGCAGCCCAGGCTCATCGAACCGAACCCGCCCGCTGGCGGCAGCCGCCGCCTTCCCGCAGCGCCGACGGCGGCTCTCTTCTTCTTCCTGCCGCGCGCGCCGCATCACCGGCGTGACCGCCGCCTCACCTCCCGGTAGCGCCGATGGCCGAATACGCTACGCTCGCCGCCGTGGACCTCGGCACCAACAGCTTTCATTGCCAGGTGGCGCGCGTCGTCGGCGACCAGATCTACCCCCTCGATTCGCTGCGGGAGCCGGTGCGGCTCGGGGCCGGACTCACCAGGGACAAGCGGCTGGACGAGGCATCGCAGGAACGGGCGCTCGCCTGCCTGCAGCGCTACGGCGAGCGGTTGCGCGGCTTCGACCGGCACGCCGTGCGCGCGGTGGGCACCAACACCCTGCGGGTCGCGAAGAACGCCGCGGCCTTCCTCAAGAAGGCGGAAACGGCGCTCGGCTTCCCGATCGAAGTGGTGGCGGGACGCGAAGAAGCGCGTCTCATCTACCTCGGCGTATCGCACAGCCTGCCCGCATCCAGGGACCGGCGGCTGGTGGTGGACATCGGCGGCGGCTCCACCGAATTCATCATCGGGTCCGGCTACCGGCCGCAGAAGCTGGAGAGCCTGTTCATGGGGTGCGTCTCCTACAGCCTGCGCTTCTTCCCCGACGGCAAGGTGAGCAAGAGCGCCATGAAGCAGGCCGAGCTCGCCGCCCGCAACGAGCTGCAGCCGATCCTCGCTGGCTTCGCGCGCGGCAACTGGCAGCAGACGGTCGGCTCCTCCGGCACGATACGCGCGATCGCCGAGATCCTGCAGCTAAACGGCTTCGACGAAGAAGGCGGCATCACCCCAGCCGGCGTGGATCGGCTGCGTTCGCACCTGATCAAGGCGGGCGACATGGACCGGGTCGAGCTCGCGGGGTTGCGCCCCGACCGGGCGCCGGTGCTTCCCGGCGGCCTGGCGATACTCAACGCGGTGCTCTCCGAGCTCAACATGGACTTTATGGCCGTCGCGGGCGGCGCGATGCGCCAGGGTGTGCTCTACGATCTGCTCGGGCGCTTCCATCACCAGGACATGCGCGATGTCACCGTCGCCCAGTTCATGCAGCGCTACCATGTGGACGCGCTGCAGTCGCGGCGCGTCGGGGCGCTCGCTTTTTCCCTCCACCGCAAGCTCACCGCCGAAGCGGGCGAGGCCGATGAAGTCGCCGCCCGGCGCATCGCCTGGGCGGCCAAGCTGCACGAGATCGGCATCTCGGTCGCCTACAGCGGCTACCACAAGCACTCGGCCTACATCGTCAAACAGGCCGATATGCCGGGC
>DAIDBG010000315.1 GCA_027310225.1 bacterium
ACGAGGAGATCGGCGCCCTGCTTCGTGTAGGTGAACTTCCCGTCGGCGCTTCGCCACTCGCTGTCGGAGAACTTGACCGTGGCATCAACGAGGACCGTGCTCTGAGGGTTGCTCGACCCGTCGCGGTAGGTGTAGCGCAGCACCCCCTTGCCGTCGGTATCGAGAATCGTGTCCGCACCGTCATTGCCGGTGCCTAAAAGCCCACTGAAAGCGTTGTAGTTATAGACGTCCAGCCCCCGGCCGCCTTCGAGATAGTCATTACCGCCTTGGCCTTCCAGCCAGTCGGTGCCCGCATCCCCGTACAAGCGGTCCGCGAGAATGCCCCCCGTCAGCACATCGGGCGCCGCGCCCCCGAACACAACCCTCGCGGGATTGGCTGCCGCACCACTGTTGCCGCCGGCCGCGAGATTCCCCACGACTGTCAGACTCAGATCGGGCTTGCCTGTGCTGTCCCGGTTCTCAAACAGGTAGTTCTCATCACGGGTGCTGCGGAGCGTCACTCCATCGGTTGTGAAGTATTGGTTCTTCCAGGCAAGAAACGCCGCGCGGTCGGTGATCCAGTCTGCGGTGAGCGTTCCTGCTCTAGTGGCGGGGAGGTACAGATCGAGCTCACCGTTCGCGTTGTGTTGGGCATAGGTCGCGTTATTGCCGACGATGGCGAAAGGGTTGAGTTCCTTCAGCGCGTAGCGGTAAGCGTATGCCGTCGAGCCCTGGGAAATGTTGGCAAGATCCGCGGCACTGGTGGTGGCCAGAGAATCTATCGTCAACGTCCCCGCGTAGGGCGCGATACGGCTCTGAAGGTTGAAAAGGTTCTGGTAATACTGCTCGCGGTTGTCCGTTGCGGTCGGCGTGAGATTCGGGACGGCGGGATCTCTAAAGAGCTTCCGCAGCGAGTCGAGTGCTGCTTCCAACGGAAGGGCCGGCGTGTTGGAGGCCGCTTTCAGGATATCGGTGATCTTGCCGATGCCCACCGCCGGATCGGTGGTGTTGAGCGCTGGATCGAGCTTGGCGAAGAGATCGTAAATGGCGAGGGAGTCGGTGAGAAATCCGATTCTGTGATTGTTCAAAGGATTGGTCTGCTGCTCGATAAAGACATTTTGCACATTGCCCAGCATCGTGCCCAAGCCGGCCGTTGCCGATAACCCGGGCTGCGCGATGATGTTCGTAATGTTGGCAACCGAGATATTGGTGGCCGTTACGCCAACCGCGCTCAACACCTCGGCGACCACGCCGCCGATACCGGGGGCGTTATAGGTGAAGGCCTGCGAAACGTTACCGACATAATCAACGGCGAAGGATTGCGCCAGGAATCCGCCCAGAGAATGACCGGCGACGCTGAATGTTTCATCTACAGCAAGTTTGCCTTCGGCAACGAGTTGCTGGTAGTAGCTCTTTAACGACTGGTACTGAGACTGGAGCGCGGTCGTTCCGAGCAATGCAATGCTTACCAAGTCCGTCAAGCCATCAAACAAATCGTCCGTGCCCCGAATGGCCAGAAATTTTTGGCCTGTTGCATTGTTCTGGAACAGCGTGGCGGAAAAACCATTGATATTAGGAGCACTTTGGGAAAGGACAGTGTACCCATTGGAAAACTCTTCTGCTTGTCTTTGGGAGAATCCTGCCACATCAACCAATGCCGTCGAAGAGGGAGTACCAAGTGTCAACGTGGCATAAGCAGCTTGAGCAAGCTGGGCAAATTCGAAATATTGATTGACGGTAGTCATGGTCTCCCCTCTTCTCGTTAGTTGATTGATCTAGCAGGTTTCAATGTGCGTAGATACAATTCTCTTTCGGGGGGGCCACAGTAGTCCCCCCCCCCTAAGAAAGGACGAAAGAACATTTGCAGCCAGTTACCATGGGCAAAGAATTCAGTTCTTGTCGCGAGCCGTTCTTTTGTCGGCTGGTCAATAATAACAATTTCAGCTTTGGTTACGTTCCAGTGCAGTGGCGTCAATGTCCCTCTAGCCGCATATCTCGCGATGGACTCGGTTATTGCCTGCCTGATTATCTTCCCATCCGGCCCGAGGGTGTAACGGGCGAGATCGCTTCCACTGCCCCGTTCTTCGAACTTGTACCCGTATTTCTCAAGCGCTTCCCGGCCAAGCCCCGACGCAACAGGGTAAACACGGTATCCCTCAACGCCTTCCACTACCTTGTAGATTTTGAGCCCCGCTTCTTCCTCGCATAGCTGCTTGAAGTAAATCTTTCCGGGAATAACGTCCCATGTCGGAATCAGTACGAATAGGGCAATGACGACGTATTTGGCGGTTCGGTTTTGTATGCGCCTTGCAACGAACCCTGCCAACCAGATGTAGGCAATAACCGCCAACAAAATGGATAGCCCGATCATTTCACGCCGCCTTTCTCAAAAGCACTGCCATGTTATGAAACCCGCGAACACTCCTGCGATCATGTTTTTGTAGCCCTGATCGCACCGAAAGGCAAATCTATCAATTTGATAGGTTTGCAGTTGCCATAGGCAATCAAGAGGCTGCGAAACACTCTTCGCGCCGCGAATGAAAAAATGAGAGAACTTTCCCAACTCGACCCTGTCCTCGCCGCCCCGGCCGATGAGCGCGTCGTTGCCGTCTGGGATAGCCCGCCTTTCCTGGACACCGACTCAAGCATCTTTCCGCTCCTCCTCCTCCTCCTTCTCCACCACCCCCATTCGGGTTCCCCGCGGCCCCAGCGTCACCACGCTGTCCACCTGCAGGCCCTTGGGAAGCTGGTGGGCGATGAAGAGCATCGTCACCCGGCCCCTGAACTGATTGACGGTGCGGGCGAACTGCTCGGCGGTGTTGGAGTCGAGGCTGCTCGTCGCCTCGTCGAAGATGAGGATCTTCGGGCGCTTCAGGAGCGCGCGGGCAATCGCGATGCGCTGCTTCTGGCCGCCGGAGAGTCCCGCGCCGTGCTCGCCGATCGCCGTCTGGTAGCCCTGCGGCAACTGCTCGATCGTCTCGTGGATCTCCGCGAGCTTGCAGGCCTGGACGACCGGCTCGAAGGCGGCGTGCGGGTTGGCGAGCCCGAGGTTCTCGTAGATTGTGCCGCTGAAGAGCACCGTCTCCTGCGGCACCACCCCGAAGCACTGGCGCAGCTCGTTGGCGCTCAAATGGCGGATATCGCGCCCGTCGATCGCGATGGCGCCTTCCTCCGGCTGATAGAAGCCCTGGAGGAGCTTTGCGAGCGTGCTCTTGCCGCTGCCCGAGGGGCCCATGATCGCAACGCATTTGCCCGGGTCTATGGAGAGGCTGAAACTCTTGTATAAGTAGGGCAGATTCTGCGCGTAGCGGAAGCTCAGCCCCCGCGCCTCGATGGCGCCCTCCCCTTTGGGCTCGCGCGCGGGCAGGACGGAATACGGTTCGGCCGGCGCGTTCATCACGTCGCCCAGCCGCCGCACGGCGATGTCGGCCTGCTGGAACTGCTGCCACAGCCCGACCAGGCTCAGCATCGGCTGCGAGAGCCGCCCGGCGAACATCTGGAACGCGACCAGCATGCCGATGGTGAACTCCTGGCTCCTCATCACCATCCAGGCGCCGAGGATGAGGAGGGCGAGCGTCAGCAGTTGCTCGAGCATCTGGGCGCAGACGCTGTAGGTATTCGCCAGTTGCCTCGTCTGGAATCCCGCCTGCAGGTAGCTCGCCAGATAGTCGCCAAAGCGCCGGTTGAGCTGCGGCTCCATCTGCAGCGACTTCACGGTCTCCATGCCGGAGACGTATTCGGTGAGAAACGCCTGGTTGCGCGCCCCCAGCAGGAACTGGCGGTTCAGGCGCTCGCGCAGGAGCGGCGTCACGGCAAGGCTCAGGCCGACGATGAGGAGCAGGATCGCCACCGTCACCAGCGTCAGCACCCCGCTGTAATAGAACATGATCGCGAGGAAGATCAGCAGGAAGGGCACGTCCAGCACCAGCGTCACCGCCGCGCTGCTCAGGAACTCCCGGATGGTCTCCACCCCCTGCACGCGCGCCACCAGCACCCCGGTCGGCCGCTGCTCGAAGTAGCGCGGCGGCAGCCGGAACAGGTGCTCGAAGACTTGGGAGCCGAGCACGGCGTCGATGCGGTTGCCGGTGTGCAGCACCAGGTATTGCCGCACCCCGCTCATCACGGCGGTGAAGACGATGAAGACCCCGAGCGCGATGCCGATCACGGTCAAGGTGCTCAGCGTCTGATGCACGATGACCTTGTCGATGACGATCTGGGTGAAGACCGGCGTCGCGAGCGCCATCAACTGAATGGCGAGCGAGGCGAGCAGCACATCGCGCCAGATCGCCTGGTGCCGGGCGAGCTCGGGAACGAACCAGCGGAAGCCGAACGCGCGCTGCGCTGCGGCTACGGCATCCTGGTCTTTGAGCTCGGGGACAGCCGGCGTGCACAGCAGAACAGTGCCGGCGTATTGAGCGACGAACCCGTCCAGCGTGGAGGCAGCGGGGTGCTGCCTGCCGCGCTCGAAGTACGAGACCTGGTGATCGTCGCACTTGACCACGATCGCAAGGCGGCAGGGTGGCGGCGGTTGAGCCTCGGCGCCCTCCCGCCCGCCGGCGGCCTCGCCCAACGGCGCCGCCGCCTTGAGCACGGCCAGGAACGGCACGGGAAGGGCCGCAAGATCGGAGGCGGCCACCGCGCGTAGCCCGCTTCTCAGACCGAGCGCGGTCGCGGCCTGCTCAAGCGAGAGCAGGCTGTAGGGCGGCGGAAACTGCTGCAAGACGACATTCGGGGCAAAAGGAACGCGGTGAAGCCGGCAGATCCCCCGCAGCCCCCATACAAACGTCTCAGCCGCCAGAAGCCGTTCCGTCGCCAGAGCGCCCTCCCCCGTCTGCGAGCCGCGCACAGCACTGCGTGCGTTCGCAAGGGCGGCCGGCCATTCAGCGCACGAATGGCGCGAGGCTGCGTGCCGCCCGCTTCCCCCCCCCCGGGAGAAGACTCCGACCCATCGCCGTGCACGCCCGTCATCGCCGGCGCGTTCGCAGGCGAGCGGGCTTCTTCGTTACCCAGAGTGTTAGACCGGCTGCACAAAAAAGCAAATCTATCAATTTGTTAGGTTTGAGATATCGTCCGTAATGCCTTGAGCCGTAACGGATGTCCCCCGCCCGGAGCCGTCCGCACGGCCTTCCGGCCCGCCCCTTTCGAGTCTTCCTCCTCGGGTCAATCCCGGATTCTTCGTGAAGCGCGCGGCGCCCCCTCGATAATTCCATCAGGCCCGAGTTCGCCGAAAGCCGGCATGCCGAACGCATTGGCCAGCTGCCTCGTATCGGGACCGAACAGGCGCTCGACCACGATCCGCGCGGCTGATAATGTCCACACCCATGCCCAGCCGCATGCTTTGCGAGCTTTCACAGTTCGGACTGATCCGCTTCTCCGGAGAGGAAGCGCAGAATTTCCTGCACAACCAGCTGACCTGCGACGTCAACGCGTTGACGCTCGACACCAGCACGTACGGCGCGTATTGCACGCCGAAGGGCCGGATGCTGGCGAGCTTTCTGCTGTGGCGCTCGGAGCAGGGTTATTACATGCAGATTCCCACGTCGCTACGCGAGGCGGTGCAGAAGAAGCTTTCGATGTTCATCCTCCGCGCCAAGGTAAAAGCCGAAGACGCATCGAACGACTGGGTGAAGCTCGGCGTCGCCGGCGAAGATGCCGACCTGCTGATCGAAAAATCTCTCTGCAAGCCGCCGCGGGCGGTGTATGGAGTGGCGCACAGGGATGGCATGAGCGTCATCCGCCTGCCGGTTGACCGCTACGAGATCGTCTGCCCGAAGCACAAAGCGCCGGGCCTGATGGAGTCGCTCTCCGAGAGCACGGAAGTGGTAAATGTGGACTACTGGAACTGGCTCGCTATCCGGGCCGGCGTGCCGGTGATCCTGCCGGCGACGCAGGATCAACTCGTGCCGCAAATGGCGAACCTCGATCTCATCGGCGGGCTGAGCTTCAGCAAAGGCTGCTACCCCGGCCAGGAGATCGTCGCGCGCATGCACTACCTCGGCAGGCTCAAGCAGCGCATGTACCTGGCCAATATCCATGCGGATGAAGCCCCACAGCCCGGCGACAAGCTCTTCTTCGCCGGCCTCGGCGAGCAGTCGAGCGGCATGATCGTGAATGCTGCGCGCGCTCCTGAGGGCGGCTATGACGTGCTTGCAGTAATCCAGATGGCGAGCGCCGAGGGTGGCGACGTGCACTGGAAGTCGCTCGGCGGGCCGGCCCTCGAATTCCTGCCGCTGCCCTATAAGACGGGGGCCGGTGACCGGTAACCGGAATCCGCCTGGTCTCACGCCCAGCAGCCGGTTGTGAGAGCGAAACGACGCGAGCAGGATTGAGCGATGTCCAGTGCGTACTACATCTACTATCGCGTGAAACCGGAAAGGGTCGCGGCGTGCGAGTCTCGGGGCCGCGAGTTGCTCGCCGCCGTGCGCAAGGCAACCGGGATCGAAGGCCGGCTCATGAAAAAACGCGGCGAGTCCGATTTCTGGATGGAGATCTATGAGAACGTGACCGATACCGCGCGGTTCGAGTTCGAGCTTGCCGACGCGGCAAGCCGGTTCAGCATGCAGGAGTTCCTGCAGCCCGGCACGCTGCGGCACGTCGAATGCTTCCAGGAGCCGTGAACTTGTGAGATCGCGAGATCCTGAGAGGGTCTTGCTTCGCGCTCACGCCCTCACGCTCTGACGCCCCTACGTCAATCTACTTTCACCACCCATCACCCGTCATGCTTTTGCAACCATGTGCCTGATCCTCCTCGCCTGGCGCGCGCACCCCGAGTACCCGCTGGTATTTGCCGCGAACCGCGACGAGGCCTACGAGCGTCCGAGCATCGCGGCCGATTTCTGGAAGGACGATCCGCGGATCTTCGGCGGGCGCGACGAGGAAAAGGGTGGGACGTGGCTGGGATTGCGGCTCGATGGCCGCATCGCAGCCGTGACCAACTATCGCGACGGCATTCCCATGAAGACTGCCCCGCGCTCACGCGGGGAGTTGACGTCAGGCTTCCTGCGGGGGACGGACGAGCCGCGCGCCTGGCTGGAGTGCGCCATGACGCGCTCCGGAGAATACGGCGGCTTCACCCTGATCGCCGGAACCCTTGAGCGCCTGTTCTGGTGCTCCAACCGCGCCGCCGGCGTCAGCGAGGTTCTCCCCGGCGTTCACGGCCTGAGCAACCATCTGATGGATACGCCCTGGCCAAAAGTCAGGGAAGGCAGGCAGCGGCTCACGGGGCTGCTCGGAGCGAACGAAGCGCGGCTCACCGCGGAATTGTTCGAGATCCTCGCCGATCGCTCGACCGCACCGGATGCCGGACTGCCCGATACCGGCGTCGGGCTCCAGCGCGAACGCGAGCTTTCGGCCGCCTTCATTGCCGCGGAGCGCTACGGCACGCGCGCCTCCACGGTGCTGCTCATCAGCCGCCGGAATGAAGCGCTGTTCATCGAGCGCTCGTTCGGCGCCTGGGGCGTGCCGACGGGAAACATCACCAGGCGCTTCACGCTGAGGTTGCATCCCGCGGCGCACCGGGCTCCGGTGAACGGTGGTAAGCGGTAAGTTTACCGGCCCGAAATCCGGCCAACTCCCAGAAAGCGTAATCGGCCGTCGCGCGCGACATGGCGACGTGGGTCTGGGCGTGGAGCTTCACCTCGTCGAAGCCCATCTTGCCGGCGACCCTCAGTCACAAAGTCAATCCTCCGCTCACCTCGATCACTGCGCCGTTGATGTAGCTTGCCTCGTCCGAGGCGAGGAAGGCGAAGGTATTGGCGATTTCTTCGGGCCGAGCGAGTCGCCCGAGCGGCACGCGCTCCTCCAGCGCCTTCAGCACTTTTTCCGGGATCTTGCTCAGAATCGGGGTGGAGACAAACCCCGGGCATACGGCGTTCGCCCGGATGCCCTTGCGCCCGAGCTCGCGCGCCCAAGTCTTGACCATGCCGATTACGCCGAACTTGCTTGCCGCGTAGTTCGTCTGCCCGAAGTTGCCGTAGAGGCCGACGATGGAGGAGGTATTGAGGATGACGCCCGAATTCTGCCTGAGCATGGTGTCCAGCACCGCCTTGGTACAGTTGAAGACACCCTTGAGATTGACGTCCATGACACTGTCGAACTGCTCGTCGGTCATGTTCCTGATCGTCGCGTCCTGAACGATGCCTGCGTTGTTGACGAGACAATCAATGCGCCCGTAGCGGGTCACCACGGCCTCGACCATGCGGGTCAGGCTCGCTTTGTCGCGCACGTCTATCTGCAAGCCGATGGATTCGCCGCCGGCTGCGCCCACTTCCTGCGCGGTCTGCTGGGCGAGATCGGCACTGATATCGCAGGCGACGACTTTCGCGCCTTCCCTCCCGAACTTGACCGCCGTTGCCTTGCCGATGCCACGTCCTGCACCGGTAATGATTGCCACCTTCCCGGCCAGCCGCATCGTAGTCTTACCGTTGCCCCGGTCGTGCGCCATGATCTCAAACCGCTCCCGGCCAATAAAATGCGCAAGAATTTAACCTAACTTGGCGCGTCGCACAATCAAAATTGTTTCATGAGAAAATCTCACGCGTAAGCCGTTGGGGAAAATGGAAGTTGCTCCAAGACCGCCTGATCTTGCATTGCAAAATCAGGCGCTTGCGGCGGGAGACTATTCGCGGATCTCGACGGGCGTGCGCAGCAGGGTGAGATCAAATAATTCCACGATATCCCGATTGCGCATGCGGATGCAGCCGATCGAGCCCGGCTTGCCCATTTCAGCGCTGTCCGGGCTGCCGTGGATGTAGATGCAGCGGCGCATCGTATCCACTTTGCCGAGACGATTGAAGCCCGGTTCGCACCCCGACAGCCAGAGGATGCGCGTCAGGATCCAGTCGCGATCGGGAAAGCACGACGACAGCTCCGGGCTGTAGATTTCGCCCGTCGGCCGCCGTTCGACGAAAACGGCGTTGACCGGCTGCCCGGCGCCGATCTTGGCCCGCACGATATGCCTGCCGCGCGGCGTGCAATAACTGCCGTTGACCTCCCCTGCTCCGTTCCTGGAGGTCGAAATGAGATAACGCCTGACCAACCTTCCTGAATCATTCAGAAGATCAAGCTGTTGTTTTCCGAGGCTGATGTTGATTCTAGGCATCTTCCGCGGCCCGCCGGCGCGCACCAAAGAACTCCTGCAGCAGGGCGCCGGCCTCCGCCGCGAGCACCCCGCCGGCGACCGCCGTATGGTGGTTAAGCCGCATCTCGGCCAGCAAGTTCACGACGCTGCCGCAGGCCCCCGTCTTCGGGTCCGCCGCGCCGAACGCGACGCGCGCAACGCGGGCATGCAGGATGGCGCCGGCGCACATCGCGCACGGCTCGAGGGTGACGTAGATCTCGCAATCCGCCAGCCGGTAGTTACCGAGCCGTTTGGCCGCCTCGCGCAGCGCCACGATTTCGGCGTGCGCGCTGGGGTCATGGCTGGTGATCGGTCGGTTGCAGCCGCGACCGACGATCGCGCCGCCCCTCACCACCACCGCCCCGACCGGCACTTCACCCGCCGCCGCTGCCTGGCGCGCGAGGGCGAGGGCCTCGCGCATGAATGTTTCGTCGCTCATGAAAATCCGGGGCCGGGAGCCATAGATGCACCCGGCGGAAGGATGCTAGCAGTTGTCTTCACTTCAAGCCACGAGCCCGAGACAACCGGACAGAATTTTCTTCCCATTACTCACTCAATCATCAACGGCACCTGCAAGCCGCTGTTCCGTAGCGATAATTTTTCCACGCATTTCGCGTTTACCGTCGTTTTTACCGTCAGAAAACGAGGGCTTTGCGAGCCGCGGAGTATGGACCCGGTTTGCGGGGCGTCGACTCCTCCGCTTCCATAGTCTTCTGCGATCCGGCCCTGCGATATCGAGCCTCGAACCGCCGATCTCGCAAAGCCTCGCACGTACGCGCAGCGATCATGCGCACGCTCGAGGCATCGATCAACACCGATAACGGTCGCTGCAGCCCCGCGGCTAGTGTCACAAGGGCGCGTGACCCGGCGGGCTCCATGCCGCGGACCGCCGCATGAATTGAACCCGTGGATGGCATAAAGTCACCTGCACCAGGAACGCGCACCGTCCTGCGGTCGTGAAGGAGATGAAATCATGACCCAACGCGTACTCGTCACCGCCGGCGCTGGCGGAATCGGTCTTGCCATCGCCGAGGCCTTCGCCGCCAACGGCGCTCGCGTGCACATCGCGGACGTCAACGCCGACGCCGTGCAGCAGATCACCCGCAACAACGCTGCCATCAGCGGCAGCGTGGGGGACGTCAGCAAGCCGGCGGACCTGGACACGCTCTTCAGCGACGTGCAGGCCCGGCTCGGCGGCCTGGACGTGCTCGTCAACAACGCCGGCATCGCCGGCGCCACGGCTCCGGTGGCCGACTATCCGATCGACACCTGGAACGCCGTGGTCGGCGTCAACCTGACCGGCACGTTCCTGGTCACGCAGCGTGCGATTCCGCTGCTGAAGCAATCGCCTGCCGGCTCCATCATCGTGATGTCCTCGCTGGCGGGCCGCTTCGGCTATCCGAACCGCGTCGCCTATTCCACGACGAAGTGGGGACTGGTCGGTTTCACCAAGACCCTGTCGATGGAACTGGGGCCGTTGGGCATCACCGCTAACTCCATCCACCCGGGCGCCGTGGAAGGGCCGCGGATCCAGGCGGTTTTCGAGGGCCGCGCCAAGGTTTCCGGCCGCACCGTGGAGGAGGAAGTCGAGCTGGCGATGGCCAACCAGTCGGTGAAGAAGTTCGTCAACCCGGCCGACATCGCCGCGTTGGCCGTCTTCCTCGCAGGTCCGCATGCCCGCAGCATCTCCGGCCAGATGTTCCCGATCGACGGTGATTCGAAGTCGTCCGTCTGACGATGGAAACCGCGGCCGCTGAACGCTCCGCCGCCCCTGCCGCAGCAGCAGCGCAGGCGCCGCGCGGCCTGTGGGAAGGGCGAGCGGCAGTGCTGGTCGGATTGGTGCTGCTGGGCATCGGCCTGCGCCATGCGGTCACGCTCCTGTCGCCGCTGCTGGGCGATATCCGCGAAGCCTTGGGGCTGGGGACAGCGGGCGCCACCTTCCTGGGGATGCTGCCCACGCTGTCTTTTTTCGGGACCGCGGGCCTGCTTGCTCCGGTGCTGGCGAGGAAAGTCGGGGCCGAGGCGATCGCGCTGCTGGCCGCGGCGCTCGCCGCCGCGGGCACGCTGCTACGTCCGTTCACGGACAGTGCCGCGCTGTTCATGGTGCTAACGACGGTCGCGCTGGTCGGCATGGGCTTTGGCAACGTCGTCGGCGCGCCGCTGGTCAAGAAGTACTTCCCGGATCGGCAGGCGGCCATGGTCACGGTCTTCGCGCTGCTGATGCAGGCCGGCGCGACGCTGCCGGCAATGACGTCCATTCCCGTGGCCAACGCACTCGGCTGGCAGGCCTCGCTGGCGTCGTGGGGCTTGCTGTCCCTGGTCACCGTGGTGCCCTGGGTCATCCATTTGTTGAAATCCGGCTGCATCGCGCAGGCG
>DAIDBG010000323.1 GCA_027310225.1 bacterium
CTCTCGGAGAGATACCCTGCGATGCGCTCCCGGGCAAGCTCGAACGGCACCTCCCGCCCCTCGACGCGCCGGGCGATGCGCACGACGTGGAAGCCGTAACGCGTGTTCACCAGCCGCGGCAGCACGCCGGTCGTCCCGCCGCCGAAGAGCGCCGCCTCGAATTCCGGGACCGTGTCCCCGCGCCCGAGCTGGCCGAGGCTTCCGCCCTGGCCGCGGGAAGGGCAGTTCGAGAATTTCGCCGCGAGCTCCTCGAAGCGCGCCGGCTCGGACACGGCCTGCCTGAGCGCGGATTCCGCCTGCGCCCGGATCGCGTTGAGCGGCGCGCTGGGCGTCACCGCGAACAGGATGTGCGAGGCTTCCACCAGGTCGCCGCTGCGGAATTGCGCCCGGTGCGCGTCGTAGTAGCGCCGGCATTCCGCCTCGGTCGGCTCCGGCACGCTCACCTCGCGCTCCAGCAGCTCGTCGATCAGGACGTCTTCCGACTCCGCGCCGGCGCCGGCCGCCAGTCCCAGCGCCCGCGCGCGCTGCAGCAGCAGCGCCCGGATCGCGAGCGCGCACGCGGCGGCGTCGCGCGGCGAGCGCGCGTCCGCGTGGTGCTCCATCTCGCGGGCGATCTCCTCCTCGGGAATCTCGACGGCGTTGATCGATACGCTCATATCAGGCCCGGCGCCGCACCACCTGGTAGGCGCGCGTCAGGTAGGCGAGCGCGGCAAAGCCGCTCCACACGTGGACCAGGCGCGAGAACGGAAACAGGACGAACAGCGTCATGCCGAAGAACAGGTGCGCCTTGTAGATCCAGGACACGCCGGCGACGAAGTCCGCCGCGCCGCCGCGGAACGTCACGATGGACTGCGCCCAGTTGGCGAGCAGGACCATGACGCTGCCGTCGGGGTGCCGGAGCGAGACGAAGATGCTCGCGAGCCCCAGGAGCAGCGTGACGAGAATCCAGAACAGGACCACGATGTCCATGGGGGTGCTGGTCGCGCGGATGCGCGGCTCGGCGAGGCGCCGGTGAATCAGCAGCAGCACGCCCGCCAGGACCATTGTTCCGAACACCCCGCCGGCCACGATCGCCAGCATCTGTTTCGCCTCGGTCGAGAGGCCGAGCGCTGCATAGACCCCCTTCGGCGTCAGCAGGCCGAAGAGGTGCCCGAAGAACAGCAGCAGGATGCCGATGTGGAACAGGTTCGAGCCGAGCCGCAGCTGCCCGCGCCGCAGGAGCTGGCTCGAGTCGCTCTTCCAGGTGTACTGCTCGCGGTCGAAGCGGACGAGGCTCCCGAGCAGAAACACCGCGAGCGCGATGTACGGGTAGATGCCGAACAGGAAATCGTTGACGTAGCTCATCATGTTAGGGGCTCTTTGGGTAAAAGCGGACCGGCGCAGTCTGCGCCCCGCCGGGCTTGCCGCCGGAGCATTCTCCGAAGGCCGGCGGCTCCGCCCACGCTTCATCGAGCGCGGCCCGGTCCTCGCCGTCGGCCCCCGGCGCGCTCACCGGCTCGAAGTCCGGCTTCTCGCCGGCCACCCTGACGAGCGCGGCGAGCACGGCGCTGTAGCCGCTGCCGCGCTGCGCCAGCCGGCCGCCCAGGGCCTGCAGCAGGTGGACCATGTCGGCGAGCAGCGCCTGCGCTTCCGGCAGCGGCCGGCGCGACAGGTACTCGAGCACCGCCGGCAGGAAATCGGGAAGCTCGTTGCCCGTCAGGGCGAAGCCGTGCGCGGCGTAGAGCCTGCCCAGGTCCACCATCGCCTGGCCGCGGTCGCGCGACTCCCCGTGCACGTGCTCGAACAGATGCAGCGACAACGCGCGCGAGCGGTCGAACAGGCCCACGTAGCGCTCCTGCAGCACCATCAGCTCGCCGGCGCGCAGTTCCTGCGTCAGCGCGCCGATCACCGCGCGGTCGCGGGGCGCGACCAGGCCTTCGCGATCGAGCGCGTCTTCCAGCTCGGGCAGGGCGTCGATCAGCTCCTGTTCCGGATAGGAGAGCAGCGCG
>DAIDBG010000324.1 GCA_027310225.1 bacterium
CGCCGACCCTTTCGCGAAGGTGAGCTTCACGTCCTCCCCTTCCACGAGCCGCGCGGCGTCGCGCACGATGCGGCCGACCCGGTCCTCGGTGATGCTGTAGCCCCGTTCCAGGACCGACTGCGGATTGAGATGGCGCAGCCCCGCATCGAGGCGCCCGATCCGCGACGCGCCCGCCTCCAGCCGCCGCCGGGCGCCTTCGCGCAGGCGCCGGGCCAGGCCCGCGGTCTCCCGTTCCAGCGCCGGCACGTCGGGCGCGCCGGCGGAAAGGCGCAGGCCCAGATTGCGTGTCCGCCAGCCGAGGTCCTCCAGGCCGCCCTGCCAGGCGCTGAGCAGGCGCGTCACGAGGTGGCGCAGCTCCGCGAGCCGGCCGCGGATGCGCTCCCCGGGATGGACGAGCCGGCGCGTCAGGTAGTCGAGCCGCTGCATGCGGTCCTCGAGCCCGCGCCGCGTGATGCGCAGCAGGCGGTGCCCGACCTGCATGAGCCGCCTGGCGAGTTCCTGCCGGGCGGGGCTTGCCAGCTCGGCCGCCCCGCTCGGGGTCGGGGCCCGCGCGTCCGCAGCGAAGTCGGCGATGGTGAAGTCGGTTTCGTGGCCAATCCCGGTCACGACCGGGATGGGAGAGGCGTGGATGGCTCGGGCCACGGCTTCCTCGTTGAACGCCCACAGGTCCTCGATGCTGCCGCCGCCCCGGCATACGATGAGTACGTCGCACTCGCGCCGGTCGCCGGCCAGCGCGATGGCTTCCGCGATGCGCGCGGCCGCACCCTCCCCCTGCACCGGCGCCGGATAGACGACGACCGGCAGCCGCGGCATGCGCCGCCGTAGGGTCGTCAGCACGTCGCGCAGCGCGGCGGCTTGCGGCGAGGTCACCACGCCGACCGCGCGCGGAAAGCGCGGCAGCGGGCGCTTGCGCGCCGGGTCGAACAGGCCTTCCTTCTCCAGCCGGGCCTTGAGCCGCTCGAACGCCTCGTAGAGCGCGCCCAGCCCCGCCCGGCGCATGGCCTCGACGTTGAGCTGGAACTTGCCGCGCGCCTCGTAGAGCGTGGGCAACGCGCGCACTTCGGCCTGCATCCCGTCCCGCGGCAGCCAGCCAAGCAGCTGGGCGCGATGGCGGAACAGCACGCAATCAACCTGGGCCTGCGCATCCTTGAGCGTGAAGTAGCAGTGGCCGGAGTCGTAGCGCCTGAAATTCGAGATCTCCCCGGCCACCCACATGAGCGGAAGATTGCGCTCTAGCAGCTCACGCGTGAGGCGATTGAGCTCGGCAACCGAAATGACTTGCGGCAACGGCCGCTCGAATCCGGGATCGGGCACCGCGGCATTCTAGCAGGCGATGGCGGCGCTTCCGGCACTGGCAGCCTGCCGGATTTGAAGTTCCGGCGGGCTGCTCAACGCAAAACCGCCGGCATACTTACGTAAGGAGTGTGTCGGGACAAAGTCCGAGACACTCCTGGGCGAAGCGGTCTGCGGGGAATTTTTCCAGATAATTCAACACGTCCGCGGCTGGCGCTCCGTCCACAACTGTCATGCGCCTGCAACAGCAGTTGCCCGCAAACCCAGCAGAGGCGCGGCTTTCCGGTCAACTTGTTGAATTTGAATTCGAAATGCGCCGTTCAAAAATTGATCGCCGGAACAAAATTTCATATGGAAAACTCACTTACGCCAACTATAAACAGACTATGCACACGGTTATCCACAAACATTGTGGAAAAACCGGAAAAAATTTTCCGCGCGGGGGGTTAAGAAAAACTTCTAATCGAGTTCCTGAGGTCGTGCTTGCTGAAAGCTCACCCGGCGGATAAAGTTACGGGCATTTTCACGGAGCAAAAAAGTGCTTGCAATCATTGAAGCAGCGGGCTGGCCGATCTGGCCGCTGCTGCTCACCTCGGTCATCGCGCTGGCCATCATCGGCGAGCGCCTGTGGTCGTTGCGCGAAGGTATCGTCGTGCCGCGCAATCTGCTGGCCCAGGTGGTGCACGAATACCACCAGAAAGGGGTGACCGCCCAGATGCTGGGCCGCCTCTCCAACGGCTCACCGCTGGGCCAGGTGCTCGCCGCCGGCCTGAAGAACATAAAGAGCTCGCCCGCCATCATGAAGGAGGCGGTCGAGGAAGCGGGCCGGTCGGTCGCCATCGAGCTCGAGCGCTTCCTGACCAGCCTCGGCACCATCGCCGCCATCGCCCCGCTGCTCGGCCTGTTCGGCACGGTGATCGGCATGATCGAGATCTTCTGCTCGCAGACGCCGCAGGGAAGCAATCCGCTGGTGCTCGCCAACGGCATCTCGATCGCGCTCTACAACACCGCGTTCGGGCTGGTCATCGCCGTTCCCGCGATGATCTTCTACCGGCACTTCCGGGCCAAGGTGGACGAGATGCTGGTGGAGATGGAAATGCAGGCGATCAAGCTGATCGAGATCATCCACGGCGAACGCCAGGGATGAGATTCCGCCCGCGTCCGTACCGCGAAGAGCCGGAGATCAACTTCATCCCGTTGATCGACGTGCTGCTGGTGATCCTGATCTTCCTGATGGTCACCACCACCTACTCGCGCTTCAGCGAGCTGCAGATCAATCTCCCGGCCGCGGAAGCCGAGCGCCCGCAGGAGCGTCCCGACCAGATCGAGGTTGCGGTTGATGCCCAGGGCCGTTACACGGTCAACCGCAACCCGGTCGCGTTCAGCGGCCCGGCGGCGTTCAGCGCCGAGCTGCGCCGCGCGGCGGCCGGGATGAAGGATCCCGTGATCGTGATCGGCGCCGACGCCAATGCGCCGTACCAGTCCGTGATCAACGTGATGGAAGCGGCGCGCATCACCGGCTACGGCAGGATCACGTTCACCACCCAGACCGGCAAAGGCGGTAAATAGGGAATGGTGACGGCGTAAGGCCGCTCCTTGGGTTTTACCCATTCGCCATTTCGCATTCACCGTTTCCCGCCTCCTCATGGCCTGGATCGAACGCCACTGGCAGAGCGTCACGCCGGTTTCCATCCTGCTCTACCCGGCAAGCCTGGTCTTCGCCGCGGCGGCGGCGGTGCGCCGCACGGCCTACCGCGGCGGCCTGCTCCGCCCCGCGCGGCTGCCCGTACCGGTGATCGTCATCGGCAACATCACCGCGGGCGGCACCGGCAAGACCCCGCTCACGATCTGGCTCGCGGAATTCCTGCGCGGCCATGGCCGTCACCCGGGCATCGTGTGCCGCGGCTACGGCGGCGGCGCGCGCGCGCCGCGGGGCGTGCCGCCCGACGGCGATCCGGCCTCCTGCGGCGATGAAGCGGTGCTGCTTGCGCGCCGCACGGGCTGCGTCGTGTGGACCGGCGCCGATCGCGCGGCCGCTGCGCGTGCGCTGCTCGCGGCGCAGCCCGCCTGCGACGTCGTGGTGAGCGACGACGGCCTGCAACACTACGCGCTCGCACGCGACGTGGAAATCTGCGTGGTGGATACCGCGCGCGGCTTCGGCAACGGCTGGCTGCTGCCCGCGGGACCGCTGCGCGAGCCGCCCTCGAGGCTGGCTGCCGTGGATGCCGTGGTATTCAATGTCGAGGACGGCGGCGGGCAGCCGCCTGCGGCCGGCCCCGCCCCGGAGCATGCGGCACGCTTTGCCATGCGGCTCGCGGGAGCGGAATTCCGGAGCCTGCTCGACCCGGGGCGCCGCGTCGGCGCGGAACATTTCCGCGGCCGGCGCGTCCACGCCGTCGCGGGCATCGGCAACCCGCAGCGCTTCTTCCGCCAACTGCAAAGAATGGGGCTGGACTTCACGCCCCATTCTTTTCCGGATCATCACCCCTTTACCGCTTCCGACCTCGCGTATGCCGGGGCGGAAGCGGTGCTGATGACGGAGAAGGATGCGGTAAAATGCCAGCATTTCGCCGGGGGGACGCACTGGGCGCTGGTCGTGGATGCCGTGCCCGACGCCTCCCTCGGCCAATGGGTGCTGAACCAACTCCCAAAAACCGCCTGACGTGGACAGCAAGCTGCTCGATATCCTGGTGTGCCCCCTGTGCAAGGGCCCGCTGGTGTACAGGAAGGCCCAGGCAGAGCTCGTCTGCAAGCCGTGCCGCCTCGCCTATCCGATCCGGGACGGCATTCCGGTGATGCTCGATGACGAGGCCCGCAAACTTCCTCCCGAGGAGGAAGTGTGACCGGTAACCGGTCACAAGGCAGAAGGAAGAAGGCAGAAGGAAGAAGTAAAGCAGAAGGTGCCGCCTGGGTCATCCTTCATCCTTCTGCCTTCATCCTTAGGACCATCCAGTCAACTCCTGCCATTCACGACGCGCCCCGTTGAAATTCACAGTTATTATTCCCGCCCGCTACGCCGCCACGCGCTTTCCCGGCAAGCCGCTCGCGGACATCGCGGGCAAGCCCATGGTGGTGCGCGTCGCCGAGCGCGCGCTCGAGAGCGGCGCGGCGGAAGTCCTGGTCGCGACCGATCACGCCGGCATCGCGCGTGCGTGCGAGCAGCACGGGCTCGCCGCGGTGATGACGCGCAGGAGCCACGCTTCGGGCACCGACCGCATCGCCGAGGTCGCGGCGCGCCGCCGCTACCGGCCCGGCCACATCATCGTCAACGTGCAGGGCGACGAGCCGCTGATCGCGCCGGCCCTGATCCGCCGGGTGGCGGCGAGCCTCGCGCGCCATCGCGCCGCGCACATGGCGACCGCGTGTCACCCGATTCGCAACGCCGCGGAGCTTGCCGATCCCAACGTCGTCAAGGTGGTGCTGGACCGCGGCGGCTACGCGCTCTATTTCAGCCGTGCGCCGATTCCCTACGCCCGCGACGCCTTCTCGAAAGGGCTGCGCAGGGTGCCGGCCGGCCTGCCGGTCTATCACCATCTGGGCATCTACGCCTGCCGCGCCGGGTTTCTCCGGACGTTCACGCGCTTGCCGCCGGTCGCGATCGAGCGCTTCGAGGCGCTCGAGCAGCTGCGGGCGCTCGCCCACGGCTACCGCATCGCCGTCACCGTGACGCCGCACGCGCCCTCCCTCGGCGTTGATACGCCCGCGGACCTGAATCGCGTGCGGCGGCTCTATCGCTGAGGACGGATAATGAGAATAATACTGCTGGGCATGCCCGGTGCCGGCAAAGGCACCCAGGCCCGGTTCCTGATCGAGAAATACGGCATACCGCAGATTTCGACCGGCGACATGCTGCGCGCCGCCATCAAGGCCGGTATCCCCCTCGGCACGCAGGCGAGGAAGTTCATGGACAACGGCGAGCTGGTGCCCGACGACACCGTCATCGAGCTCGTGAAGCAGCGCGTCAGGGAGCCGGATTGCGCGAGAGGTTTCATCGTGGACGGTTTCCCGCGCACCATCCCGCAGGCGGACGCGCTGCGGCGCGCCGGGGTTGACATTGATTTCGTGGTGGAGATCGAAGTCAGCGACGACGAGATCCTGCGCCGCATGAGCGGCCGGCGCGTGCACCCGGCATCGGGACGCACCTACCACGTGGTTTACAATCCCCCCCGGGTGCCGGGCAAGGACGACGTCACCGGCGAGGACCTCGTGCAGCGCGCTGACGACCGGGAGGAAACGGTCAGGAGACGCATCGCCGCCTACCACGAGCAGACCATGCCCCTGATCGCCTATTACTCCGGGTGGTCGGCAAGCGGCGACGCGCGGGCGCCGCGCTGCGTCAGGGTCAACGGCACCGGCAGGGTCGAGCAGATCCGGGACCGGCTGCTCGCCGCCCTCGGCGCGAAACAAGCTTGAATGCAACCGCCGATGAATGGTGAATGGTAAAATTGCGGCTTCCAGGCATTCCGGGCTTGCCGTGCGCCCTCGCTGTCCTTGTCCCGAAGATCCAGACGTATGACCAAGAAGAACGCCTTTTACGCCCAGTCCGGCGGCGTCACCGCCACCATCAATGCCACCGCCTGCGCCGTAATCGAAACGGCGCGCAAGCACCGGAACAGGATCGGGAAGCTCTATGCGGGGCGCGACGGCATCATCGGCGCGCTGACCGAGGATCTCATTGACACTTCGAAGGACTCGGCGGCGGCGATCCGCGCGCTGCGTCACACGCCGGGCGGCGCCTTCGGCTCCTGCCGCTACAAGCTGAAGAGCCTGGAGGAGAGCCGTGCCCAATACGAGCGGCTGATCGAGGTCTTTCGCGCGCACGACATCGGCTACTTCTTCTACAACGGCGGCAACGACTCCGCCGACACTTCGTACAAGGTGACGCAGGTCGCCGAAAAGCTCGGCTATCCCCTGATCTGCGTCGGCATCCCCAAGACGGTGGACAACGACCTCGCCCTCACGGACTGTTGTCCCGGGTTCGGGTCGGTCGCCAAGTACGTCGCGACCAGCATGCGCGAGGCGGGCTACGACGTGGCCTCGATGGCGCGCACCTCGACGCGCGTCTTCATCCTGGAAGTGATGGGACGGCACGCCGGCTGGATCACCGCGGCCTGCGGGCTCGCGCAGGAGAAGGACGGCGACGCGCCCCACGTCCTGCTGTTCCCGGAGATCGTCTTCGACGAGGACAGGTTCCTGGCGAAGGTCGAGGACACCGTGCGCCGGCACGGCTACTGCGCGATCGGGGCTTCCGAGGGCGTGCGGCGCCCCGACGGGACATTCCTGTCCGAATCGGGGCTGCGCGACGCGTTCGGCCATGCGCAGCTGGGCGGCGTCGCGCCGCTCATCGCGCAACTCGTCAAGGACCGGCTCAAGCAGAAATATCACTGGGCGGTCGCCGACTACCTGCAGCGCTCGGCGCGCCACATCGCGTCGAAGACCGACACCCTCCAGTCCTATGCGGTGGGCAAGGCCGCCGTGGAACTGGCGGTCAAAGGCAGGAGCGGCGTCATGCCGATCATCGTGAGGAAATCGACCAAGCCGTACCGCTGGACGGTCGGGGTCGCGGAACTCAAGGACATCGCGAACGCCGAGAAGACGATGCCGCGCGACTTCATCACGCCGGACGGGTTCCACAT
>DAIDBG010000327.1 GCA_027310225.1 bacterium
ATAGTGCCACGCAAGATCGCGTATCCGTAATCAAGGGCGGAGTTGATCCAGCGCTCTTCCTTACGTTGAAAATCATTTCCGAAAAGCTTGGCAAAATAGAGGGCGGCAGCCTGGCTCTCCATTCTTTCGCTGTCGCCGGAGCGCACGCGATTCGCGTAGCGCTCCAATTGCGCATGTCCTTCGGCGCCGGAAAGTTTCAAGCAAGCCGCCTGATTTGCAATCTTCCTGCGCACGATAGCTGCCCATACCTGCTTTGCCAGTGGGCGCGGAATTTCCAGTTGTAGTCGAAGCCAACGAGTGGCGCGTGAGTGGGAGAGAAAAGGTAAGAACACGCCGCTCGGGTTATGCGTCTCCCCGACGGCAAACAGGCTGATCCCGTATTCGCCGCATGCCGAGAGCACCGGATGCGTCAATGTGATCTCGCGGTGATTGAGCACGATAACCGCAATGTCCTCAAAAGGCACATAGGCGGTTTCCTCCTGCTCGATGGCCAGAGAATAGTGCTCCCGACGCAGCTTCGCTGGCCGAGAGATCATCACGCTACGCCAGACCACTGCGTGTCTCCTGTCGCGCGGGGTAGAGGTTGCCGAGGACATCAACGTGGAATTTCTCGACGGAGATTGCTGTTTTCACTCCGATGCCTCGGATTAGCCCGTCTTTTCCGATCCGTTGATTGCGGTCGTGAGCCCATAGGTTGATTGTCCCAGTGGAACGATCACAGCCTGCGTAGTAGCCGAGGTGGGAATCTTTTTTCAAGTTCACGCGAATCAGATCATTCGGATACACGGAGAAACAGAATGCAAAGCTGTCGTCAATCAATGTCCATTCGTCTTCGTCTTTGAATGCCACAATCGCCCGATTCGGGAGTTCTTTCGCTATGCTGTGATGCACATACACCGGCACAAGGTGGAACTTGCCCGCTTTGGTGAACACATCAACACGCAGCATGGTGTCATTCTTGGCGATGCCGCCGCGCACCGGGATGCCGGACAGCTTGTCAATCACCATAGTGACGGTTCGCACGACTGGCCCAGTAGGTTTGCCGTCCCGGTCGGGCTTGCGCAGGGGATTATCAGGCGGGAAAGCCCTGTCGCCCTTGCCGCCATGTTCCGCGAGTCGAGCGCGGATCGCGGCATATAGCTTTTCGTTGCGATGCGGGTCGATCAGGTTGTCGAGGTCTTTCAGCGTCAGGCTGGTGAGCGGTACTTTCTGTGTTACGCCACCTTGCGCTTTCAGCCGTTCCGACTGGGCATAGACGGTCTCTTTGTGCGCTGCACCGCCGTTGCGCCGCTGCGGCGCGCGTGAAACGAATAATGGCCGTAGTGACTCCATCGCTTCCGAAGGATAGTTTCCAAGTCGTTCCATTTCTGCACGGAGTTGCACCGGATCGTCGATTTTCAGGCGGGCTTCCAGTTCATCACGAAAGCGCGGCCAAGGGTCTGGAAAATGCCGCCGCAATTGCTGGTACATCGCCGGATTGACGATCTCGCCGGTTTCCACATCGACGAAGCCGTCACGCACCTGATCCAGCTCTTTGCGACGGGCGTAGTCAGACAGGCGCTTGACCATACCGTGGCTGCAAGCGGCTACCACGGCCGCATCGAGTGCATGGTGGCGGTCGCTGTCGGCCCGCATTTTAATCAGTCCCCAGCGGGCGCGAAGGAAAGAAGTCAGCTGACCACTTAGCACCACACAGCGTTTCGCCTCGCTGTCTTCAGCCAGTTGCAGGTAGTGCTCGACGTAGTTCTTGAAGAATTTGCAGATGTAGCGGGTGTCGTTGAGATTGCGTTCCCTAAACTCTTTAGCTTCCTTATCCCCGAAATCCTTTCGTAGCAAGCGGCTGCGCTTGGCGAGGCGGTAGGCTTTGGTCGATTCAACGAAAGCGACGAATTGCCGCCAGCGCGGACTGTTTTCCGCGCCACCCAGATATTCGTAGGGCGTGCGGTTGCCCTTGTCGCGATTCTCCCTTGCATGCACCAGCACCTTGTTGTTCTTGCTGTCGTCGAAGCTGCGCGAATAGGGCAGGGCATGATCAATCTCCACGTAGCCTGGCTCCAGCAGGCGGTTAATGTCGATTGGTGTGATCGAATAGGCGCACTTCCCCTGCTGCTCACGGTACAGACGCCATTTCTCGAATTCGCCTCCCTTAGGCTCACCTTTGATGTCGAGTGCCTCCTTGAACTCAGCTTTAGCGCGCTCGTTGTCGTCGCGATATTGCTCCTGTTTTTTCTGGATATCTTGGCGACCCTCGATATATTTACCTTGGTCGTTCCAATGTCCGCGAAGCGGCTTCGATAAGTCCCGTGCCATTTCGATGTGAACAGCAGTCGGTGCCCCGTACTGGCGGACGATGGCGTTAACCACCTTGCGCGCCTGATTAAGCGCACGCAGCACTACCGGGTTACGCGGAATGTCCATGTCGTCGCTGAACACCATGCGGCCAGTCTTGTCGCGTCCAGAATAGAATGGCGGAAGATATTTGTGCTCTCCTTCCCCGACCTCTTGCAGTTGGCTGTGGTGATAACCGGCCCGTACGGCGGCTTCGTCATAGCGGAGGCCGGCTTCCATATGCGGCACGATCCGGCGCAATGCCTTGAGGGACAGGGCGTGAAACTTGTCGAAGCGGATGTTCAGAAGAGCGTCGATCATTTTCTCGGCGCTCGGCAACGGCAGTTTGCGCAGTTCAGTGCTTACTTCCTCATCTTCCTTGAATACGCTCAACACCCAGGCGATCTGGTCGAGCAATTCCGGACGACCATCCATCGCAGCGCTGGCTATTCCCTTCCATTCAGTTTCCAGTCCGGCCCTCTTAAGCGTCAGGCGCAGTTCGTGCCACGCGGGTAGCTTTGCTACGCTGTCTGCTTCGGGGTCCTTTGCCTTGCTTTCCTCTACCTTCTGTTTCTCGCTGGGATACGGAAGACCGGCGAACTTGAATGAATCGGGAACGCCTTCTTTCACCAGCGCAGTGCGAAGATGCTTGTATGTAAACTTCTCGCCAGACTGGTAAGGCAATGGCAATGCGATGCGCCGCTCTTGCTCATTCAGCGCTCGGGTACTGCCATCCATGACGATTCGGAGGTTATTGAGCCGCGTCAGCCAGACATGGCGCTCGGCGGTAAAGCTGGCTTTGGGCGCGCGATATTCGGTTTTTTCAAATGTGCATTTACCGAGCATCTTCAACAGGTCGTTACCTGCCAATGCCGGTTTTTGTGCCCAGAACAGCCCGCTCTTGCGGTCCCCATTGCCGAGAATCGCTGCTTCCAGTTCACGTCCCGCGCGCGGGTTGTCCAATTCTCGCTGCCGCCTGAACAGCAGCGTCAATTCGTCGCCCAACAAAGTGCGCGCGAGCGCCTTGGTGTATTCGTCCTTCTTGTTCCGTTGCCTTTCGGGGAATTCGGCCAGGACCATCTCGGCCGCGCTGCGATATTGTTTCTCTTGCATCAGCTTGGCCGTACCGGCGAGACCTTGCTTGACCTTACCACCTTCGCCCTTGCTGTCCGCTTCTGCTTTTTTCTCTTCGGCACGGCTGGTCCAATGAAAACCCCGGTGCTTGCACAGGTGGTAGATCACCCGTGCCCATTCCTCGGCGTTCAATTGACGGTCCAGTCCCTCCACCCGCAATTGCCAAAGCGAACGCGGAAACGGATGTTGAGGCGTGAACAAGCGAGTGTCCTCGATTATCCCTTGCTGCTTGAGCAAGCGCGCCACCTTCGTCAAACGCCAGGCGCGACGGCGCAAGCGGCGGCGTGTCAGACGTGCGGTACGGCGTATCAAATTGAGGGAATCGCCTTCTTTGGCAGTCTCTGCCTTATCGAAAGCACGCACCCCGAGAGCTACAATGCGATTGGGCGCAAGCACTGCCCAACCCACCGATGCGATGCCGATATCCAATCCGATTGTGAAAGAGTCGCCTGCCTTGACAGACATGGTTTCCTCCCCAATACTTATACTTGTTGTAGCTATCCGGGGTGAGAGCCGTTGCTACAATAAGTTTTAATCGAAAGATTAAGACGTATCCGCCCGGTGGATTATTCCACCGGGCTTTTTATTTGGCGAGTCAGAACGCATAGCGCCGCAGGCCGCCATCCACCGGCATCACCGACCCGGTGATGTAAAGGGCGACCGGGGAGGCGAGGAACACGGCGAGGCAGGCGAGTTCCTCGGGCTCGCCGTAGCGGCCGACGGGGATTTCTCTTGCGGACTGTTCCTTGCGGTATTCCTCGGAGTACTTGCGGCGGATCTGCTCGCTCATGATGCGCCCGGGCTGGATGCAGTTGACCGTGATGCCGAATTTTCCGACCTCCCGCGACAGTCCCTTGGACCAGGCGTGCACCGCCGCCTTGGCCGGATGCGCGGCGATCAGGCCTTCGGGCTCCGACTTGCCGGAGAGGTTGATGACGCGGCCCCAGCGGTGCTCGATCATGCCGAGCAGCACCGCGTGCGTGAGCTGGCGCACCCGGATGAAATTGAGCGTCATCGCCTCCGCCCACGCCGCCTCCGGCGCGTCGAGCGCAAGCGACGGCTGGCTGCCGCCGGCACAGTTCACGAGAATATTGATGGAACCCAGTCCCTTCAGGGCGGCTCCCGCCAGCCGTTGCGGCGCGCCATTTTCCATAAGGTCCACCTCGACGGTCACGGGGCGGACGCCGCCTGTGGCGACGATCTGCTTCGAGAGTTCTTCGAGCAGCTTCCCGCGCCGCGCCGCGACGCACAGCTTCACGCCTTCGGCCGCGAGCCCCCTGGCGATGGCGCGCCCGATGCCCATGCTCGCGCCCGTCACTAACGCAGTTTTTCCTTTCAGCTGAAGATCCATGTTTTCCACGCTATCCAGAGTTTTCGTACGGGTGTGAGAGAAACGCGCCGCGTGAGCACGCGGCAGCCGTCGGCGCGGATCTCCTCGAGCAGGGTCTGGTAGATCGCCGCCATGATGATGCCGGCGCGCTGCGACTTGCGGTCCACCGCGGGCAGCTTGGCGAAGGCGCTGCGATAGTAACCGAGCGCTCGCTCGATCTGGAACTCCATCAGCCGCCGGAAGTTGCCGGTCTCGTGCGCCGCCGCAATGTCGGCGGTGGTCACGCCATGCCGTTCGAGCTCGTCGAGCGGCAGGTAGATGCGGTTGCGACGCGCGTCCTCGCCCACGTCGCGGATGATATTGGTGAGCTGGAAGGCCATGCCGAGATCGGCGGCGTAATCGAGCGTGCGCCGGTTCTGGTAGCCGAAGATCCCGGCCGAGAGCAGCCCCACCACGCTCGCCACCCGGTGGCAATAGAGCTTCAATGCGTCGAAAGTGGGGTAGCGGTTGTGATCGAGATCCATCTCCATGCCGTTGATGATCTCGTTGAGCCGTTCCTCCACAAGATCGAAGCGCGGGGCGGGCGCCGCCAGCGCGCGCGCGACCGGATGCTGGGGGTTGCCGTGGTAGATCGCCGCGACTTCCTTCCGCCACCAGGCGAGCTTCATGCGCGCCACCGCCGGGTCCGAGCACTCGTCCACGATATCGTCCACTTCCCGGCAGAAGGCGTAGAGCGCGGTGATCGCGCGTCGCCGGTCCTCCGGGAGGAACAGGAAGCTGTAATAGAAGCTCGATCCGCTTGCCGCCGCTTTCTGCCGGCAGTACTCGTCGGGCGTCACAGGGCTCTCAGCAACAGGAGGGGCCAGTCGAACCATTCGAGCACCGGGCGATGACGAAACATGTCTCCGCACGCGTGCTCCAGCTTCTCGAGGATGCGCAGTCCGCCCTGTACTGTAGCGCGAATCTCGAGGCCGATGCGGCCGGGCAGGGCACGTCCCAGCGGGGCTCCGGATTCCAGCATCGCGCGCGCGCGGCCGATCTGGAAGCCGATCAACGCGCGCCAGGCGTCGTCGCAGCGTTGCTCGGCGATATGCCGCTCGGTCACGCCGTAGCGCCTCATTTCGTCCTGTGGCAGATAGATGCGTCCCTTGGCGTAGTCAATGCCGACATCCTGCCAGAAGTTGATCAGTTGCAGCGACGAGCAGATGGCATCCGACCACACCAGGTTTTTCCCGGTCGCGCGGTCGAAGAGGTGCAGCAGCAGCCGCCCCACCGGATTGGCGGAACGACGGCTGTAATCGAGCACCTCGCCGAAATCGGCGTAGCGTTTCTTGGTGACGTCCTGAGCAAACGCGGAGAGCAGATCCGCAAATGCGTCGAGCGGCAGGCGGTGGCGGTGAATGACGCCGGCCAGCTCCGTGAACCACGGTATGTCCGGCGCCGCCCCGCGCCCGATCTTGACGAGCTGTTTGCGGAAGCGGGCAAGCTGCTCCAGTCTCAGTGCCTCGGGCAGGCCGTCCTCGTCGGCAAAGTCATCGGCCTCCCTGGCAAAACGGTAAATCAGCCCTACCGGATGGCGAAAATGGCGGGGTAGAAGGAAGGAGGCGACCGGGAAATTTTCGTAGTGGTCAACGGCCATTAAAGGCCATGTGAAAACATATTGTTATCATGTGCTTGCAATAATGACTTAATACGATTTACAAGCTTTCGAGACACACCCGATTATATTACAATCAGAAAGTCGCGAAAGTGGCGGAATTGGGAGACGCACCAGATTTAGGTTCTGGCGCCGCAAGGCATGAGGGTTCGAGTCCCTCCTTTCGCACCATGCGGAAGAAGGGGGGGCGGGCGGCGCCGGCGCGCAGGATGTGGCGGGATGCGCTGTTTTCGATCCCGGAACCAGGCGCCAGCATGTTTGGACGCCAGCTCCGGGAATGCGCAGCGTCTCCGTGTGTCAACGGCAATCGTGTGATAACAAGCAACCGATGCAGGCTAATTTGGAAACCCTGAGTACATTAGAGCGGCGGCTGAGCATAACCCTTCCCACTGCCGAGATAGACAGCGAAGTGGAGGACCGTCTCAAGCGCCTGTCACGCACCGTAAAAATGCCCGGCTTCCGTCCCGGCAAGGTGCCGTTGAAAGTGGTCGTCCAGCATTTTGGCATGCAGGTGCGCCAGGAGGTGCTGGGCGACGCGATGCAGCGCGGCTTCGGCGAGGCCGTGCGCCAGCAGAACCTGAGAGTGGCGAGCGCTCCGAAATTCGATGCCGGGCCGCTGTCCGAGGACGCCGCGGAATTCCAGTACAGCGCCGTCTTCGAGGTCTATCCCGACATCGTGATCGGCGATATCGCCAGCGCCACCATCAAGCGCGGCGTGCTGGAAGTCGGCGAGGCGGAGGTGGACAGGACCATCGAGATCATGCGCAGGCAGCGCAGGCATTTTGAGCCAGTGGAGCGTGCCGTGCGGCAGGACGACCGCGTTACGATTGACTTCCGCGGCACGATGGACGGTGCCGAATTTCCCGGATCGAGCGCGAAGGAACAGCCCGTGGTGCTGGGCGAGAGACACCTGTTGCCGGATTTCGAGCGCAACCTGACCGGGATGAAGGCGGGCGAGTCGAAAACGTTTGAGTTGCGCTTCCCCGATGACTATCATGGGAAGGAAGTTGCGGGGAAAACCGCCCGGTTCGAGGTTACCATGAGGCGGGTTGAGGAGCCGCGCCTGCCGGAGATCAACGCCGAATTCGCGAAGAGCCTCGGTATCGAGGACGGCGATCTCGCCAGGATGCGCGGCGAAGTCAGGGCCAACCTGGAGCGCGAGGTCAAGGCCAGGCTCAAGAGCCGCGTCAAGGATCAGGTGATGCAGGCATTGCTCGACGCCACCAGGATCGAGGCGCCGAAATCGCTGGTGGCGATGGAGGTGCAGCGCATGCAGGCCGCGGCACGCCAGGATCTCGTCGCCCGCGGCGTCAGGGTGACCGAGGATGGGCCGCTGCCGCCGGACCTGTTCGAGAAACGGGCGCAGCGCCGCGTCAGCCTCGGCCTGATTCTGGGCGAGCTCGTGAAGGCGCACAACCTCCACGCGAAGCCGGAACAGGTGCGGGCGCTGGTGGAGGATCAGGCACAGGGCTACGAGCGCCCCGAGGAAGTGGTGAAATGGTTCTATGCCTCGCCCGAACGGCTGCGCGAGATCGAGTCCGTTGCGCTGGAGGAAAACGTCGTAGCGTGGGCGCTCGGCGTGGCCGGGGTGCGGGACGAGCCGGTGAATTTCGACGAATTGATGGGGAACCGATGATGGCAGGTCATAGCGGACCGCAGGGCCTCGGGCTGATCCCGATGGTGATCGAGCAGAGCGGGCGCGGCGAGCGCGCGTACGATATCTATTCACGCCTGCTCAAGGAGCGCGTGGTGTTTCTGGTGGGGCCGGTGACCGAGGTCACCGCCAACCTGATCGTGGCGCAGCTGCTGTTCCTCGAATCGGAGAACCCGGACAAGGAGATCTCGTTCTACATCAACTCGCCGGGCGGCTCGGTGTCGGCGGGCCTTGCCATCTACGACACCATGTTGTTCGTCAAGCCCAACGTGTCCACGCTGTGCATCGGGCAGGCGGCGAGCATGGGGGCGTTGCTGCTGGCGGCTGGCGCCAAGGGCAAGCGTTACTGCCTGCCCAATTCGCGGGTGATGATCCACCAGCCGATGGGCGGCTTCCAGGGCCAGGCGTCGGACGTCGAGATCCACGCCCGCGAGATCCTGTATCTGAAGGCCCGGTTGAACGAGATCATGGCCAAGCACACCGGCCAGGACATCAAGGCCATCGAGCGGGACACCGACCGGGACAATTTTCTCAGCGCCGAGCAGGCGGTGAGTTACGGGCTCGTGGACAGGGTTCTGGTGAGCAGAACCGAAAGCGTGGCTTAATGTCGTAGCGACAGGGCACGGGGAAGGGCGCGTATGTCGGACAAGGTCGGCGGCGAGAAACTGCTGTATTGCTCGTTCTGCGGGAAGAGCCAGCACGAGGTGCGCAAGCTCATCGCGGGACCGTCGGTGTTCATCTGCGATGAATGCATTGACCTGTGCAACGACATCATCCGCGAGGAGACCCCGGGCGAGCATGGAACGAAAGGCGCCAGGTCCGACCTGCCCGTGCCGCGGGGAATCCGCGCCATCCTCGACCAGTACGTGATCGGCCAGGATGTCGCCAAGAAAATCCTGTCGGTGGCCGTCTATAACCATTACAAGCGCCTGAAGACGGTCAACAAGAACGACGACGTCGAACTCGCCAAGTCGAACATTCTGCTGATCGGCCCGACCGGATCGGGCAAGACGCTGCTCGCGCAGACCCTCGCGCGGCTGCTCAACGTGCCGTTCGTCATGGCCGACGCCACCACGCTCACCGAAGCGGGCTACGTCGGCGAGGACGTCGAGAACATCATCCAGAAGCTGCTGCAGAAGTGCGACTACGACGTCGAGAAGGCGCAGCGCGGCATCGTCTATATTGACGAGATCGACAAGATTTCGCGCAAGTCCGACAATCCCTCGATCACGCGCGACGTCTCGGGCGAAGGCGTGCAGCAGGCACTGCTCAAGCTCATCGAAGGCACCATCGCCTCGGTGCCGCCCCAGGGCGGGCGCAAGCACCCCAACCAGGAGTTCGTGCAGGTGGACACAACCAACATCCTGTTCGTCTGCGGCAGCGCGTTCGACGGGCTCGACAAGATCATCCGCGCGCGCTCCGAAAAGAGCGGCATCGGCTTCGGAGCGGAGGTGAGCAGCCGCGACAACCGCAAGGACATCACCAAGGTGCTGCGCGACGTGCAGCCCGAGGACCTCATCAAGTACGGCCTGATCCCCGAATTCGTGGGGCGGCTGCCGGTGGTCGCCACGCTCGAGGAGCTCGACGAGACGGCGCTGATCCAGATCCTGACCCAGCCCAAGAACGCACTGCTCAAGCAATTCCAGAAGATGTTCGGCATGGAAGGCGTCGAGCTCGAGGTGCGCGAGGCCGCATTGAAGGCGGTCGCGCGGCGCGCGCTCGAGCGCAAGACCGGGGCGCGGGGGCTGCGCTCGATCCTCGAGCACACCCTCCTCAACACCATGTTCGACCTGCCCTCGATGGAGAACGTGGTCAAGGTGGTGGTGGACGAAAACACCATCACGGGGGATGCGCCGCCGCTGGTGTTGTACGCCGACCAGCCCAAAATCGCCGGTTCCGTGCATTGAAAGCACTCCGCACCTCCGCGCAAAACCGGTTTGGAATCATGGTGGTGCGTTCGTGCTTGAAGTTTGAGGAATTTCCCCCATGTTGATGCTATCCAACCTTATCCGGTGACCCCGATGCCCGAGGAGCAAAACGTGACCCAACTGCCGCTGCTTCCGCTGCGCGACGTGGTGGTGTTCCCGCACATGGTGATCCCGCTGTTCGTGGGGCGCCCGAAGTCCATCAAGGCGCTGGAAAGCGCGATGGAAGCGGGCAAGAGCATCGTGCTGGTCGCCCAGAAATCGGCTGCGAAGGACGACCCGGCGCCGGATGATCTGTACGCCATAGGCAGCCTCGCCAACATCCTCCAGATGCTCAAGCTGCCGGACGGCACCGTCAAGGTGCTGGTCGAGGGCAGCCAGCGCGCCAGGATCCACGAGATCATTGACGCCAAGACGCACTTCATGGCGGCGGTGACGCCGATCGTGTCCGATACGACGGCCGATCACGAGACCGAGGCGATGCGGCGCACCATGATCCAGCAGTTCGACCAGTACGTGAAGCTCAACAAGAAGATCCCACCCGAGATACTCACCTCGCTCGCCGGAATTGACGAGGCGGGGCGTCTCGGCGACACCATCGCCGCGCACCTCCCGCTCAAGCTCGAGCAGAAGCAGGAGGTGCTCGAGATGTCCGGCGTCAAGCAGCGGCTCGAGCACCTGTTGAAGCTGGTCGAGGGCGAGCTCGAAATCCTGCAGGTCGAGAAGTGCATCCGCGGGCGCGTCAAGCGCCAGATGGAGAAGAGCCAGCGCGAGTACTATCTCAACGAGCAGGTCAAGGCGATCCAGAAGGAGCTCGGCGAGATGGACGAGGGTGCGGACCTCGACGAAATCGAGAAGCGCATCAAGACCGCGCACATGCCCAAGGAAGCCCGCAAGAAGGCCGAAGCCGAGCTGAAGAAGCTCAAGCTCATGTCGCCGATGTCGGCGGAGGCGACGGTGGTGCGCAACTACATTGACGCGCTGATCTCGCTGCCGTGGAAGAAGAAGAGCAAGATCAGCACCGACCTCGTGGCGGCGGAGAAGGTCCTCAACGAGGACCACTACGGCCTGGAGAAGGTGAAGGAGCGCATCGTCGAGTACCTGGCGGTCCAGTTGCGCGTGGACAAGCTGAAAGCACCGATCCTGTGCCTGGTGGGGGCCCCCGGCGTGGGGAAGACCTCTCTTGGCCAGTCCATTGCGCGCGCGACCAATCGCAAGTTCATCCGCATGTCGCTCGGCGGCGTGCGGGATGAAGCCGAGATCCGCGGGCACCGGCGCACCTATATCGGCTCGATGCCGGGCAAGATCCTGCAGAACATGAACAAGGTCGGCGTGCGCAACCCGCTGTTCCTGCTCGATGAAGTGGACAAGATGGGCATGGACTTCCGCGGCGACCCGGCGAGTGCGCTGCTGGAAGTGCTCGACCCCGAGCAGAACCATACCTTCGTGGACCACTACATCGAGGTCGAGTACGACCTCTCCGACGTGATGTTCGTGTGCACGGCCAACACGCTCAACATTCCACCGGCGCTGCTCGACCGCATGGAGGTGATCCGGCTCTCCGGCTACACCGAGGACGAGAAAGTCAACATCGCGTTGAAGCACCTGCTGCCGAAGCTGATGAAGAACCACGGTCTGAAGCCCGAGGAGCTCGGCATCTCCGAGAGCGCCGTGCGCGACATCATCCGCTACTACACTCGCGAGGCGGGAGTGCGGGCGCTCGAGCGGGAGCTCTCGAAGGTCTGCCGCAAGGTGGTGAAGACGCTGGTCCGCGAGGGCGAGGAGCGCAAGGTCACGGTCAGCGCGCGCACCCTCGACAAGTATCTCGGCGTGCGGCGCTACACCTTCGGCATGGCCGAGAAGAAGAACCAGGTCGGCCAGGTTTCGGGGCTCGCCTGGACCGAGGTGGGCGGCGAGCTGCTCACCATCGAGGCGGCGATCATGCCTGGCAAGGGCAAGATGACCACGACCGGCAAGCTCGGCGAGGTCATGCAGGAATCGGTGCAGGCGGCGCTGTCAGTGGTGCGCAGCCGGTCGCGGCGCCTCGGCATCGCGTCCGACTTCTACCAGAAGAACGACATCCACATCCACCTGCCGGAAGGCGCGACACCCAAGGACGGGCCGAGCGCCGGCATCGGCATCTGTACTGCGATGGTATCGGCGCTGACGGGGAACCCGGTGCGCGCCGATGTGGCGATGACGGGCGAGATCACGCTGCGGGGCGAGGTGCTGCCGATCGGCGGGCTCAAGGAGAAGCTGCTCGCAGCGCACCGCGGCGGGATCAAGACTGTTCTGATTCCGGAGGAAAACGTCAAGGACCTCGCGGAAATCCCCGATAACGTCAAGAACCGGCTCGATATTCATCCGGTGAAATGGATTGATTCCGTGTTCGAGATGGCGCTCGAGCGCAAGCCGGAGCCACTGGCGGATGAGCAGGCGGTCACGCCGCCGCTACCGCCGGTCACCGAGGCGCCCGCACCTGCAGCACTGAAGCATTGACGCCGCAGGATCGTTCGTGCCGGCTTTCTCCGGATTCGTCACGGCGCGACGGCGGGCGAAGGCACGCGTTGTGACGATCCACGCAACGGCAGCGGCGTGCCGCACGAAAAATAGCGCTCGCTCGCTTGACAGTCGCTTTTTGCGCTTGCTATAAAGCGACTAGGTCATTTCACGACGGCGTTCGCCGACGCACCAACCGAAAAAAAGAATGTTCCGCGCAGCCGCCTTCCCGAAGGCGGGCCACGGTCGGGAATGAGTTTCTGTCATCGTCCAGCAAGGGGGATAACCGTGAATAAAGCTGATCTTATCGAGATGGTTGCCAGGTCTGCCGGCATTTCCAAGTCCGCTTCGGAGAAGGCGCTCGATGGAGCGCTCGATGCGATCAAGGGCGCGCTGAAGAAGGGGCAGTCCGTCACCCTGGTCGGATTCGGCACCTTCCGGGTGGGCAGGCGCGCCGCGCGCGTGGGGCGCAACCCGCGCACCGGCGAGGAAATCCGGATCCAGGCCGCCAAGGTGCCGAAGTTCAACGCTGGCAAGGCATTGAAAGATGCATTAAACTAGACTTTTCCGGCGGCGGTCTGAAAGTTTCGTTTGGGGTAGGCGCGCGGGTCGTGCGCCTACCCCAAAACGCTTCGGTGCGGCGCCGGGTGCTTAGCTCAGTTGGTAGAGCGTCGCCCTTACAAGGCGAAGGTCGGGAGTTCAAGCCTCTCAGCACCCACCAATTATGCAACGCGGCATTTGGGGCGGGGGAGGCTGAGTTCCGTTATGGGCGGCAGGGCTCCAGCATCCGTCCTGCACCAGACGTGCCGCGTTGCATGAGGAGCGGTAGTTCAGTTGGTTAGAATACCGGCCTGTCACGCCGGGGGTCGCGGGTTCGAGTCCCGTCCGCTCCGCCAGTTTTCAAAGAAAGGCGAATGCCATCCGCCTTTTTCATTCTGAATCGGGAATGGTGCGTAAGGAGCGGGTCGGGCCGAAGTCCGACACACTCCTAGGAAAACTGCAATCCGGAATGCGATAATCAACCGGCCACTCACCATTCACTCTTCACGCATTTCGGCTCATGTTTAATTTCGTTAACACGCACAAACGCCTGATCCAGGGCATCCTGTTTCTCATTTTCCTGCCGTTCGCGTTCTTCGGCATCGAGTCCTATTTCCAGTTCGGCGGGTCGAGCCAGACCGTGGCGAGCGTGGGCGACTACCGCATCACGCAGCAGGAATTCAGCCAGGCGCTGCGCGAGCGTCAGGAGGCGCTGCAGCGCGCGGCGCAGGGGCGCATTGATCCCGAGGCGCTCGACAATCCCGAGCTGCGCTACGGCATACTCGAAGGCCTGATCCAGCGGCAGTTGCTGCTCGACCGTGCGTTGCGCGGCAGGATGACGGTGAGCGATGCGCAACTGCAGGGCGTCATCGGAGAGCTGCCCCTGTTCCGGGACGGGACCAACAAGTTTTCCTTTGCCCGCTACGAGCAGTACCTGAAGTCCGAAGGCATGACGCCGACGCTGTTCGAGGCGCGCTTGAAGCAGGATCTTGTCCTGCGGCAGCTCTCGGAGGGCTTCGGCGCCAGCAGCATCGTGCCGCGCACCGTGGCCGAGCGGCTGAGCCGGCTGTCCGAGCAGCAGCGGGAGGTGAGCTACTACACGATCCTGCCCGACAGGTTCGCCGGCCAGGTCAAGCTCGATGCCGAAGCCGCCAGGAAATACTACGACGCGAACCAGGACGAGTTCCGGATTCCCGAGCAGGTGCGCGTCGAGTACGTGACCTTGTCGCTCGAATCGCTGCAGACGAAGATCCGGATCGACCCGGCGGAGGTCAGAAGGGCCTACGACGACCGCCGCAGCCAGTACGAGGCTCCGGAGTCGCGCCGGGCGAGCCACATCCTGGTAAGCGCCGATGCGGCGGCGGATGGCGATGCCAGGCAGAAGGCGCGTGCCAAGGCGGAAGGCATCTACAAGCAGGTCATGCAGAAGCCGGCGAGCTTTCCCGCGGTCGCCAGGCAATACTCGGAGGACCCGGGGTCGGCGGCGAAGGGCGGGGACCTGGGTTTCCTCAGCCGCGGCACCATGAAGGACGTTCCGGAATTCGAGGACGCGCTGTTCAAGCTCAAGCCAGGCGAAATCTCGCCACCGGTGGAATCAAGGCTCGGCTTCCACATCATCCGGCTCACCGAGATCCAGCCCGCCCGGGTCAGGCCTTTCGAGGAGGTGCGCGGGCAGATCGAGCAGGAACTTGGGAAGCAGCTCGCTGCGCGGAAGTTCGCGGAAGTGGCGGACGGCTTCAACAACGTAGTCTATGAGCAGTCCGAGAG
>DAIDBG010000345.1 GCA_027310225.1 bacterium
CGGCACCGAGTACTGGCGGGAAGTGGTTGACTTCGACGCGCTGGTGCGCCACGGCACGATTGACGCGCGGGACGTGGAGCTGGTGCACCGCACTGATTCGGTGGAAGACGCCTACAACTGGATCGTCCTGCAACTCGCCGAACGCGCCCTCGGCCAGCCCGGCCCGATGCTTTGAAGCCCGCGGGTCGTGGGCCGGCCCTCCGCCTCAACCCTGCGGTCTGAGCAAAAGTCCGGCCAACCCCGCGGCAAAACCGGCGATTTCCTGCGCGGCAAGCGGGGCGCTCACGTATCCGCCCTGGATACGCTCGCAGCCGAGCGCCGACAGTGCCAGCGCGGTCTCGGCGTCCTCCACGCCTTCGGCCGCCACGCGCAGGCCGAGGTCCCGCGCCAGGCGGACCAGCAAACGGACGATTTTCGCGTGGGGCGCCACCCGCTGCATGTCGGTCACGAACGCCGCGGAGAGCCTCATCTCGTCGAGCGGGAGCTGCGCCAGATTGTCCAGAGACGACGAACCGGTGCCGAAGCCGTCAATCCCGAGGCGCAACCCGTGCGCCTTCAGGCGCACCAGCGTCTCCCTCACCTGCTCGAGCGCGCCGGCAAGCGCCGTCTCGTGGATCCCGATCACCACCCGGCCGGGCGGAACGCCCCAGGTACGGAGCGTGCGGCCCACAAACTCCGGAAAATCGGGTTGCAGCAGGCCGCTCGCGGTGATCTTCAGGCCGATCGGGACCTGAAGCCCGGCGCGCGCGAACTCGGCGCACTGGCGCAGCGCGTTATTGAACACCCACCACGTCACCTCGCGGACCAGACCGGAAGTTTCGGCCGTCTCCATCGCCCGCGCCTCGGACACCATGCCCAGCTCGTCGTCCTTCCAGCGCAGCCCGCACTCCAGTCCGCCGATCCGGCCGGAGCCCAGGTCGAGCTGCGGCTCGAAGGCAAGGTCGAGCCTGCCTTGTTCCAGGGCGTAACGCAGCCGCGCCTCGTACCGGTCCTTGATCTCCTCGCTCTCGCCGTGCGCCGGGTCGTAAACGGCGACCCGCTCCGCCGTGCCGCGCGCGGCGCGCGCCGCGAGCTTGCCGTTGCGGACCAGCGTCTGCGGGTCCACGCCGTCGCCCGGGTACATCGCGATGCCGATCACCGCGTCCGGGGCGAACGAGCGGTCGCCGATCGGCACCGGCGCCTCCAGCACGCCCAGGATCTTGTTCGCGGCGAGCACTGCCACGCCCTCGCCCGCGATGTGCGGCAGCAGGCAGGCGAGCTGGTCGCGGCTCACGCGCCCGAGTTGGTCCTGCTTGCGCAGCACCCCTTCGCGCATGCGCCGGGTGACGCGCAACATGAATGCCTCGCCCTTCTGCAATCCGAGCAGGCGATCCACCTGTTCGACCTTCGCGACCTGGAGCAGGAGCAACCCGAGCCGCCTGTCTTCCTGCCGGTGGCTCTCGATCGCCGCGCGGAAGATCTCCATGAAGGCCGCGTATTCGGGGGTCGGCAGCGTCCGCACCACGCCGCCCTCCTCCTGGCCGCGCGCCGAGAGCGAGGCGAGGAGCGCAAGCTGCAGAAAGTTGAAGCGCTGCAGCGCGAGCAGGCTCTCCGCGCAGCGCTCCGGGTCCCCGGCGTACAACCGCAGCACGCCGCGCGTCATCGCGTTCTGGAAGCGCAGGCAGTCGCGCCGCATGCGCTCGATCGGTTCATTCTCGGCGTCGAGCGCCCACTCGCCCAGCGCTGCATGGACCGGCCCGGCGTCACCGCCGCCCGAGGCCTCGACGTCCTTGAATGCGGAGGCCAGCGTTCCGGCGGCCGGAACGAACAGGTCCGGCGCGCGCGCGCTCACCTCCCCGAACACCGACGCCACGCGGGCGAGGGTTTGACGATCGGCACCGAACTCCTCGGCCAGACGCCCGACCAGCGCCCCGAGGCCGACGCCCGGTTCCCGCTGCGTCCCGGGAGCGGAGGCCGGGTCCGGCGCGTCCGCGCCGCCGTCAGAGGAAGAATTCGGAGGGATCAATCGGGACACTGCCCTTCTCCAGCGTGCGCTTGATGCGGTACGGCGTTTCCGGATCCGCCTTCGGCTCCCGCGCCAAATCGAGGATCAGTTGCGGCCTTTTCGGATTTCCCTTCGCATCGAGCACCACCATGACGCGCGGCTGGAGCCGCCGCGCCAGGTTCTGCGCGATCACGATCCCGACCTCACCCGTGTTCAGCTCGACGATGGCGCCCACCGGAAAGATCCCGATGCACTGGATGAA
>DAIDBG010000348.1 GCA_027310225.1 bacterium
GTGGTCCGGTTCTGGATCATCACGATGATGCTGGTGCTGGTGGGGCTGTCGACGTTGAAGCTGCGCTGATGAATCGTGGAGTTGAACGGACGAAAGGTGGTCGTGCTCGGGCTCGGTGACACCGGACTGTCAATGGCGCGCTGGCTCGCCCGTCGCGGGGCGCAGGTACGCGTGGCGGACAGCCGTGCCGGGCCGCCGCACGCCGCCGCGCTCGCGCGCGAGCTGCCGCGGGTGCCGCTCGTGACCGGCGCGTTCAGCGCGCAGACGTTTGAGGGCGCAGAGCTGATCGCCGTGAGCCCGGGCATAGACCGCAGGCGGGGACCGGTCGCGGCGGCCGTGAAGCGCGGCGTGCCTGTCGTCGGCGACGTGGAATTGTTCTCGCAAGCGCTCAAACAACCCGGAACCCGGGACCCGGGACTCGGAACCGTGAGGATACTCGCGGTCACCGGCTCGAACGGCAAGAGCACGGTCACGGCGATGGCGGGAGAGATCTGCCGCGCGGCGGGACGCGAGACGATCGTCGCCGGGAACATCGGCGTGCCGGTGCTCGACGCGCTGGCCGCGATTGAGGCCGGCGGCAGGGTGCCGCAGGTGTTCGTGCTCGAGCTGTCCAGCTTCCAGCTCGAGAGCACGCAGAGCCTCGAGCCCGGCGCCGCGGCGATGCTCAACCTCACCGAGGACCATCTGGACCGCTACGACGGCATGACCGACTACGCGGCCGCGAAAGCGCGCGTGTTCACGGGCAGCGGCGTGCAGGTACTCAACCGCGACGACCGCTGGAGCATGGGCATGGCACGCGCCGGCCGCACCCTCTACACCTTTGGGCTCGGGGCGCCGTGCGCCGACACGGAGTGGGGCATTGCCCGCGGGCCCGGCGCGGGCACGCTCGTTCGCGGCAGGCACCCCCTGATGGCGGTGGACGGGCTTGCCCTCACCGGATTGCACAACGCCGCCAACGCGCTCGCCGCGCACGCGCTCGCACATGCGATCGGAGCGCCGGACGACGCGCTGGAACGGGCGTTGAAATCATTTGCCGGGCTGCCGCACCGCATGCAGAAGGTGGCGGAGCTTGCCGGCATCACCTATTTCGACGACTCCAAGGGTACCAACGTCGGCGCGGCGATGGCGGCGCTCACCGGCATGAAGCGTCCGGTGGTGCTGATCGCGGGTGGCGACGGCAAGGGACAGAACTTCACGCCGCTCGCGCCGGCGGTGAGGCGCTGCGCGCGCGCGGTGGTGCTGATCGGGCGCGACGCTGACCGCATCGCACAAGCTCTTGCCGGAAGCGGTGTGCCGATGGCGCGCGCCGCCAGCATGGAAGAAGCGGTAGCGGCGGCGCGGGACGCCGCGCGGCCGGGCGACGCGGTGCTGCTCTCGCCGGCGTGCGCGAGCTACGACATGTTCCGCAACTACGTGCACCGCGGCGAAGCGTTTATCGCGGCCGTGAAGCGGCTGACGGAAGGACCGGGCTAGCGATGTTCTATACTGACGTCAAACCGCGCGCACCGCTCGCCGAGTACGACCAGACGCTGGTATGGGTGGTGGTGCTGCTGCTGGGACTGGGGCTGGTGATGGTGTACTCGGCCTCGATCGCCATCGCGGAAGGCAGCCGCGCCACCGGCTACCAGCCGACGTACTACCTCTGGCGCCAGGCGCTGTTCGTGGCGGTGAGCCTCGCCGCCGCCGTGGTCACGTTCCAGATTCCGCTGCGGCTGTGGCAGCAGGCGGCACCGTTCTTGTTCCTGCTGGGCGCGGGCCTGCTGATCCTGGTGCTGGTGCCCGGCGTCGGGCGTGAAGTCAATGGCAGCCAGCGCTGGATCTCGCTCGCCTTCGTGAACCTGCAGCCCTCCGAGTTCATGAAGCTCTTCGTGGTGCTGTACGCAGCCGACTACACGGTGAGAAAAGCCGCGCACATGGACAGCTTCCGCAAGGGCTTCCTGCCGATGTTCACGGTGATGCTGGTGGCGGGAGGGTTGCTGCTGCGCCAACCGGACTTCGGCGCGTTCGCGGTGATCACGGTCGTCGCGATGGGCATCCTGTTCCTGGGCGGCATGAACTGGAAGCTGTTCGCGGGATTGTTCGGGCTGCTGCTCGTCGGCTTCGTGCTGCTGATCCTCGCCTCGCCGTACCGCCTGCAGCGCGTGATGGGCTTCATGGATCCCTGGGCCGACCCCTACGGCAAGGGCTACCAGCTCTCGCACGCGCTGATCGCGTTCGGCCGCGGCGAGTGGCTGGGCGTGGGGCTCGGCGCGAGCGTCGAGAAGCTGTTCTACCTGCCGGAGGCGTACACCGATTTTCTGCTCGCGGTGATCGCCGAAGAGCTCGG
>DAIDBG010000374.1 GCA_027310225.1 bacterium
CCACCGGGCTTTTCAGGAAGGCGACGCCGCCGGAGTGCCCCGGGCAGTGCCAGGAGTAGGCACCATCCTGGGCGTAATGGGTGAGCGCACGGAAGAACGGCGGGGCGAGCCCGTCGAGATAGGTGCGCGCCTCGCGGATGATGTGGCGCGCGACGAATTCCGGCGTGTCCTCGAACATGTGGATGAAGCCGTGCAGCTCGCGCAGGATGTCGTTGGGAACGTGGCGCGAGGTGCGCGTTTCGCCGTAGAGGTAGATCGGAATGTCGGCGTTGCGAAAGCGGATTTCCTCGATGAAGCTGCGCAGGTTCAGCACCGCGGGGTCGAGCTCCGGCCCGGGGGTGAATTCCTCGTCGTCGATTGACAGGATGAAGGCGGAGGCGCGGCTCTGCTGCTGCGCGAACTGCGACAGGTCGCTGTAGCCGGTGACGCCGAGCACTTCCATGCCTTCGTCTTCCATGGCTTTGGCGAGCGCGCGGATGCCGAGCCCGCTCACGTTCTCCGAGCGGAAGTCCTCGTCGATGATGACGATGGGAAAGCGGAATTTCATGCGGTTCTCCGTGATGCGGAATGGCGCGAAGCCTGGGCGGCAGCGCTGGTTTCTTTCGCGATGAGCGAGCAAGAGCAGCGCCGACCATCGGGCGCGCGGTCAATGCTTAATCGGTGGGATCGCTGCCGCCCGCTGGCCGCGGGTGGCTCAAGCTCGCATGAGGCGAACGGACTGCGGTGGGTGCGGGAGGCGCTGCCGGAGGTCCGCCTTCGCACCGGGGAGCGGCCACCAGCGCGAACGGCGGTTCGCTTGGCCTTGCCTGCGGTGCGCCCGAGCTGAAGGCGCTGTGGCATAGCGCGCGTCACGGCCTGCACTAGGACATCGGCACGCGCAGAACGAAGGCTCCGCCGGCGGGCGGGCAAGTGCAGTTCTGACTGGCGCGATTCACTGTGGAGCGGGAGTCCTGGGCAATTTCGGCGGGATTATACGCCCGGCCCTCCCTCGGTCAAGCGCAATATTCCCGCTTAGATCATCAAATATTTCTGCTTGACCTCGTCGTTCGCCGCCAGCTCCGCCATCGTCCCGGCGAAGCGGATGCGCCCCTTCTCGATCACGTAGGCGCGGTCAGAGATCTGCGTAGCGAAATGCATGTTCTGTTCCGCGAACAGGATGGTGAGGCCCATGGCTTTCAGCGCTTTGATCTGGCGCGTGAGTTCCTGCACCACCACCGGTGCCACCCCTTCCACCGGCTCGTCGAGCAGTAGCAGTGAGGGATTGCCCATCAGCGTGCGGCCGATGGTGAGCATCTGCTGTTCGCCGCCGGAGAGATACCCCCCGAGGCGGGCATCGAGCGGCGCGAGCACCGGGAACAGTTCGTACACGCGTTCACGCGTCCAGCGCACGGGCGCGCCGGCGGCGCCCGGCTTCACCGCGATTTCCAGGTTCTCGCGCACCGTCAGGTCGGGGAAGATCAAGCGGTCGTCGGGAACATAACCGACGCCCAGGCGCGCGATCTCGTAGGGGGGGAGTCCGATCAGATCGACGCCGTTGAAGCGGATGGCGCCGGCGCTCGCCGGCGCGAGCGACATGATGCTCTTCATCGTCGTCGTCTTGCCCGCGCCGTTGCGGCCGAGGAGGCAAACCGATTCGCCCTCCCGCACCTCGAGCGAAACGTCGAACAGGATATGGCTCGTCTCGTAATGAGTGTTGACGCCGGCGAGAGTCAGGCTGCTGCTCATGCGTGATGCTCGCCGAGATAGACCTTTTGCGCGGTTTCGTTCGCGCGCACTTCGGCCGGCGTGCCCTGCACCACGATTTCCCCGCGGTGCAGCAGCGTCAGGCGGCGCGCGTGGTTGAATACGATGCCCATGTCGTGCTCGGTGAACAGCACCGTCAGCCGGAGCTCGCGGTTCAGCCGGTCAACCAGCTCCATGGTGTCGCGCGCCTCGTCGATCGACATCCCCGCTGTCGGCTCGTCCAGAAACAGCAGCCGCGGCCGCCCGGCAAGGGCGATCGCGAGCTCGAGCCGCTTCTTGTCCCCTTGCGCGAGCTCTCCGGCAACGCGCTCGC
>DAIDBG010000171.1 GCA_027310225.1 bacterium
GTTTTTGAGCGGATCGGCGGCGATCACTTACAATACCGGGCGTGGAAAACAAACCGCGCTATGCGATTGGCGTGCGATGCGGCAGCGGCTGCTCCGCTCATCACCCATCACCCATCACTCATCACTGCTGAACATGCACCCGATGCTGAATATTGCCGTCAAGGCGGCGCGCCGCGCCGGCGGCATCATCAACCGCGCGGCCCGCAATCTGGACATCATCGCCGTCAAGGAAAAAGCGGCGAAGGACTTCGTCTCGGAAGTGGACCGCGATGCGGAACAGGCCATCATCCGCACGCTGCGTGAAGCCTATCCCGGGCATTCGATTCTAGCAGAGGAAAGCGGCGCTTCCGGCAGCTCCGACTATCAATGGATCATTGATCCGCTTGACGGTACCACGAATTTCATTCACGGCTTCCCCCAGTACGCGGTGGCGATCGCGCTCGCCCACAAGGGCGTCGTGACCCAGGCCGTGATCTACGATCCCGGCCGCAACGACCTGTTCACCGCCACGCGCGGGCGCGGCGCGTTCCTCAACGACCAGCGCATGCGCGTGAGCAAACGCGCGAACCTGCAGGCGGCCCTGCTCGGCACCGGCTTCCCGTTCCGGAGCCTCGATCACCTCGACGCCTATCTCGCGATACTGCGCGACATGATGAAAAACTCGGCCGGCGTGCGCCGCGCCGGCTCCGCCGCACTCGATCTCGCGTACGTCGCGGCCGGCCGCCTCGACGGTTTCTGGGAGTTCGGGCTCTCCCCGTGGGACATCGCTGCGGGCGCGCTGCTCATCGCCGAATCCGGCGGCCTGATCGGCGGCCTGCGGGGCGACCAGGACCACCTTCAGACCGGCCACGTCGTCGCCGGCAATCCGAAAATATTCGTGGAATTGCTGAAGGCGATCGAGCCCCGCCTGCCCCCGGGCCTGAAAGGCTGAGCCGATCGTTTCTTCGGTGGCTCGTTCTACTGCGGCGCGGGTTGCGGCTCGGCAAGCTGCTGCGCCAGCGCAGGATCCAGCCCTTCCAGCGTTTTCCTGATCCGCGCGACCTCGTCACGCCGGCCGAGCCGCGCGTAGGCCAGGCCCATTCCGAGCCAGGCCCGGCCATAGGCCTCGTCGAGCCTGAGCGCCTCACGGTAGGCGCCGATTGCAGCCTCGTCGCGCCGCAGATCGCGGTAGCTTTCGCCCAACAGAAAGAACACGGTCGGCGTTTCCTTCCCCACCAGCGAGGCGCGTTGCAGCGTCCGCACGGCATACCCGGGCTGGCCGGCCGCGCGATACGATTGCGCGAGCAGGCTCCACCCCAGCATGTCCTCGGGCGCAAGCCGCACCGCTTCCGTGTAGCTCTCGATCGCGCGCGGGTGCCGGCCGAGGCGCGAGTACGCGTAACCCGCCACGATCCACCAGTCGGCGCTGTTCCGGTCCTTTGCGAGATTGTCTTCCGCGAATTTTGCAAGACCGTCCCAGTCGCCGCCTTGTTCGAGTTCCACGATGCGCCGGCGGTTGGCCTCGTCCACGCTCTGCATCTGGCTGAGCAGGATCGGGACCGTGCCGTCGGGCAGCAAGGCTGTCACCAGGGCCGCCTGCGGCGTGCAGCCGGCGAGCGCCGTCAGCGCGAGACCGAGACCGAGACCCGCGGCGCGCGACCATCGCGCCAGCGGGAGGAACAAACGTGTCAGAATATCGCGCCGCACCCCTACATTGTATTCCCGCCCGCGATGCAGCAGCCCGTCGAAAAGCACACCCCGATGATGCAGCAGCCGGATTCCCCTATGAAACTTTGGCGGAAATTCGCACGACCTACACTGCGACCTATACCGGTCAGTCGATCAGCGGCACCGTGCAACGTCAGGCGCTGAGAAGACGGCGCGACAACAGCGACTGCATGTCCCGGCGGCCGTCCGCGATCAGGTAGATCAAAACCTGCTTTCCGATCACCCGATAGATAAGCCGATACGGTTTGAAGAAAGTCTGGCGATATTCCCGGATGCCCAGCGCCTGCAGCTCTTTCGGATGCGGGCAGCGATCGGGAAAAGCGGCCAGGCGATCGGCCATTTCGAGCAACCGGCTCAATACGTAGTCCGCTTTCTCCGGAGAATCGAATTCGGCGATGTGGTCGTAGATCTCTTCCAGATCGCGCTCCGCGCCCTGCGTGATCAGGACGTCGTAGCGCATCAACCGCCGTTCTTCTTCGCCCGCAGCCGGCGCACGACATCAGCAACCGGCTTGACCTTGCCCTCCTCGACCTCGCGGTTGCCCAGCGCCAGAATCTTGAGCAGAGCGAGCGTTTCCTGCGTGGCCTCGTATGAGGCAACATCCTGCATCACGGCCCTGGCTTCGCCGTTCTGCGTGATCAACATCGGTTCCCGTTCCTCAGCCAGCTTGTCCAGGATTTCCGCGGCGTTCGCCTTGAGATAGCTGATCGGCTTGATTTGAGATGAACGCATGGTCGGATCCCGATTGACTGGACAGGACCAAATATAGTCCATTATCAGTTCGTAGGCAAATCAGTAACCACAGCAGAGCCAGTTGTCTTCTTTGCGCCTCGTGCCCTTTTCCGCCGCTCCACCGCGTCCAGGCCGTTGAACGCGGCCCGTGGCCGCGAGTTGAGCCATTCCATCAGTTCGCTGCGCAGCCGGATGAACACGTTTCCAAATCGGCGTGTATCGGCGTTCATCCCGTTCCCAATTTCCCATTCCTCGTTCCTCCGCGGTGAGAGGCTGTTTCACTCATCAAGCTTGCGGCGCAGCTCGTAGAGCAGCTCCAGCGCCTCTCGCGGCGTGAGCGCGTCCGGATCGAGCTCGCGCAGCCGCTTGAGCACCGGATCGTCCTGCGGCTCCGCGGCGGCGGTCGCATCCCTTGCGCCCGCGGCGAAGAGGTCGCGCTGCGGCCCGGCGGCAAGCCCGTGCTCCTCCAGCTCCGCGAGGCGCCTGCGGGCCGCGCGGATCACGGCGCCCGGCACGCCGGCCAGCGCCGCCACCTCGAGCCCGTAGCTCTGGCTGGCGGGCCCTTCCTCCACGTTGTGCAGGAAAACGATGCGGTCCTTGTCCTCCGCCGCGTCGAGGTGGACGTTGGCGACCTGCCGAAAATCCTCGGCGAGCCGCGTCATCTCGAAGTAATGGGTGGCGAAGAGCGTCAGGCTGCGCGTCTTCTCGGCGAGGTGGTGCGCGATCGCCCACGCCAGCGCGAGGCCGTCGAGCGTCGAGGTCCCGCGCCCGACTTCATCCATGAGCACGAGGCTTTGCGGCGTGGCGTGGTGCAGGATGTACGCGGCCTCCGTCATCTCCACCATGAACGTCGAGCGTCCGCCCGCCAGGTCGTCGGCCGCGCCGATGCGGGTGAAGATCGCATCGATCGGCCCGAGCCGCGCGCGCCGCGCCGGGACGAACGACCCGCAATGCGCGAGCAGCGCGATCAACGCGACCTGGCGCATGTAGGTGGACTTGCCGTCCATGTTGGGTCCGGTGACGATCAGCATCTGGCGCGCGGGCGCGAGGCGCGCGTCGTTGGCGATGAAGTTGTCGACCTGGCGCTCGACTACCGGGTGCCGTCCGGCCTCGATCTCGATCAGCGGCTCGTCGGTGAATTCCGGCGCGCGGTAATCGAGCGTCGCGGCGCGCTCGGCAAAGGCCGCGAGCAGGTCGAGCTCGGCGAGCGCGGCGGCGATCGCCTGCAGGCCGGGGATGTGCGGTGCGAGATCGTCGAGCAGCCGATCGTAGAGCAGTTTCTCCCGCGCCAGCGCGCGCTCCTGCGCGGAGAGTGCCTTGTCCTCGAACGCCTTCAGCTCGGGCGTGATGTAGCGCTCGGCGTTCTTG
>DAIDBG010000070.1 GCA_027310225.1 bacterium
GCGAGCAGGCGCGTCGCCAGCCATTTTCCGGCGGTGCCGCTGGCGATGCGCAGCGTGCCGCCCTTCAGGCCGCGCAGGTCCGCGAGCGCGTCTTCGACCCCCTCCAGCGTGCGGAAGATGTTCCGGCAGGCCGAATAGAGCTCGCGGCCGGCCGCGGTCGGATGCACGCGCTTGCCCACCTGCTCGAGGAGCGGCAGGCCGACGGTGTCGGTCAACTTCCTGATGTGCCCGGAAACCGTGGGCTGGGCGAGATAGAGTTCCTCGGCTGCGCGGGTGAAGCTGCCGTGGCGGGTGACGGCCTCGAACACGAGCAGTTGCGGCAGCATACCGTGCCTGAGAAAGCGCCTGATCCTGCTTTGTCGCATGGGTTACCTCACGTCGAGCATCAACGTTCATTAACCCGCACGCCGGGCGCCTGAGGAGCGTCGTAAAAATGCTTTACGCCGCTGATCCCTCACCCCCGCCCCTCTCCCGAGGGGAGAGGGGAGATTCGAGGTGCAAATCCCCTGTCGGGCATTTGCACGAGGACTAATAGGCGCCCAAAAGCAATGCGGCCTTTACCTCGGACAGGCAAAGGCCGCAAACAAAAAAGACCTTCACCCGCCTGGGCAAAGGTCTCGCTTACAACGCTTTCGTTGCTGACAGGACCGGAGATATTCGCTCTCGTAATGACGGCCCTGCAAAGCAGCGCGCACCGCGCTACTCAAGCTACTCCCCTTTGGAGGGAGCACCCCAGATCGCTCCGGGGGCACGGTGTATTTCTAGCAGAGGCCGAAACGTCCGTCAAGCCGCCGGGCATTGCGAACCGCGATGGCCGCCATCGCGAAACTCGATTGGCTTCGCGCTTTTCGATGCTGCGCATCGCGAATCGCCATTTCACTTCCGCTCTTACGCATGCCAATAATGCCACCGTCTCGTGGTGAACGGAGCCTGGAATGGATCTGCTCTCAGCAGAGTTTTTGTCTGCGCTCGCCGCCATCGTCGTGATTGACCTGGTCCTGGCCGGCGACAATGCGATCGTGATCGCGCTCGCGGCGCGCAATCTGCCGGCGCGCCTGCGCGGTCGAGCGATCGTGTGGGGCACGTTCGGCGCGATCGCGGTGCGCACCGCGATGACGCTCATCGTCGTGTGGCTGTTGAGGATTCCGGGCCTGCTGTTCACGGGCGGGCTGCTGCTCGTGTGGATCGCCTACAAGCTCATCGTGGAAAACGGCGAGGACGGCAAGCACCCGCGCGATCCCGCCGCCAGTTTCTGGGGCGCCATGAAGACCATCGTCGTCGCCGATGCCCTCATGGGGCTCGACAACGTGCTCGCGGTGGCCGGCGCGGCGCAGGGCAGCTTTCTCCTCGTCTTCCTGGGGCTGCTCATCAGCATCCCGATCGTCATCTGGGGCAGCCAGCTCGTCCTCAAACTCGTGCAGCGCTACCCGGTGATCGTCTATATCGGGGCGGGCGTGCTCGCGTGGACCGCGGTGAGGATGATGGTGAGCGAGCCGCTGCTCGGCGCCGCCCTCGCGCCGCGCGCGGCGCTCACGTGGGCGGCGTACCTCGCGGTGATCGGCGGAGTGCTGAGCAGCGCTTTTCTGGTCAATCACGGCAAGGTGAGGGCGCGCGTGGCGGAGCGCCTCGTTGATCTTGCAATCGTGCCCGTGCCCGCCGCCGCGCGCACGGGCGCAGCCATAGGAGGCACAAACATGATCAAAGTGTTGATCCCCGTGGATGATTCCCCCAACTCGCTGACGGCGGTGCGGCACGCGGTGAACCGTTTCATGAACGGGCAGCCGATGGAGATCCATTTGCTGCACGTGCGCAAGCCGCTCTCGCAACACATCGCGCGTTTCCTCGGCCGGCGCAGCCGCGCCGCCTGGCACCGCGAGGAAGCCGAAAAGAGACTCGCGGCCGCGCGCAGGATGCTCGAGAAGTTCGGCGTCCCGTACGCGGCGCACGTGGAGCTCGCCACCGACAAAGCGCGCGCCATCCACAATGCCGCGCGGCGCTTCGGCGCGGATCAGATCCTGATCGGCACCGCGCGCGCGAACACCATCACGCGCATGGTGAGGGACTCCGCGACCAACCGCTTGCTCGATATCACCCAGGTGCCGGTCGAGATCGTGGCGGGCGAGTCGATCTCCAGGCTCGAGCGCATCGCGGTGCCGGTCGGCATCGGCGCCGCCGCGCTGACGCTGCTCTACCTGGCCACCGAGTGACGCGCCGTCAGTCGGCAGCCGCCAGCAACAGGGCGAGCGCGGCAGCGAGCGCGGCCGGAATGCCGTAGCGCTCCCACGGCGACACCGCGTCGCCCGCGATCACCTCGACCGGCACCGACGTCAGCTCGAGCACCTTGTTCGTCACCGAATTCTCCATCAGCCGGGTGAGCGAGTTCTTACGCGCCGTCCCCATCACGATCTGGTCGCAGCGCAGCCGGCGCGCCGCATCGGCGATCGATTTCACCTTTTCTCCCAGCTCGGTGTGCACCGAGTAGGGGATGCCGAAGCCGTCGAGCATCTGGCGGATCGGGCGCAGCGCTTTTTCCGCCTCGTCGCGGTGGTGGTCGTGCAACGCCTTCCTGCTCACGAAACGCGAGACGTATCGGCTGAACGGCGGCTGGACGTTGAGCAAGTGGATCTCCATCGCCGTGTTGCTCATGAACTGGTTGATGACATGCCTGACCGCGAACTGGCAGTTGCGCGAGCCGTCGACCGGAATGATTACCTTGAGCATGGTGTCCCCTCCTGTAGAGTGGGGCGAGACGGATGCGTGAGTCGCGCGCTGCTGCGCGAAGCTGGCGGCGCGCGCGGCAGACCAGGCAGGTTCCCGTGTGGCCACCGCCATTGCGGTCCGCTTCCGGAAGTAAACCTTGACGAGTTCCATGGCAATCGGCGCGGCCAAGAAGAACGGGAACATCATCAGCCAGTCGTCCAGGCCGAGCGGCACCGTGTCGAAGAACGGCCTCAGGAACGGCACGTACACCACCATCAAGACGAGCATGAACGACGCCGCGACGGCCCAGATCATCCAGCGATTGGAAAAGACGCCGATCGAGAAGACGCTGTGGTACTCGGATCGAGCCGTAAAGGCCCGGAGAAGCTCCGAAGTTGAAAGGGTGACGAAGGCAATTGTCTGCGCTGCCTCGAGCTGGCC
>DAIDBG010000178.1 GCA_027310225.1 bacterium
AGCGCCTGTTCCGTAGGCTGAAGGGCTTCCGGCGCATCTTCTCGCGCTTCGAGAAACTCGACGTGATGTTCCTGGGCTTTATCCATTTCGCCCTCATCGCGGAAGCCTTGCGATTCCTATTTAGTGTTAACACGCCCTAGACCGGGGACATAGTTGACACTTTTTTCTCCGCTGTTTTTCGGGGATGGGGTGCAGGGGAAGGGGGCAGTTCCCCTTCCCCTGCCTCATCTCTATCGAAGTCCGGTTTTGTCTTTCCGCACGACCGCACGCGCAAACTTTGGCTGTCGAAACAGGCGATGGGAAACGCGGCGAAGTAGATCGTGTAGTAGCGATCATCGATCGGCAACAGACCGACGCGTTCTCCCCACAACACCTCGCTGAGAAAGATCCGTTCATGATTCCACCAGAACTGGCCGTGCTCGTGCACCCGCCGCACCTGCATCGCGCTCGGATACTCCGGCTCGGGCACGCGCGCCGGATACGAACGCGGCGATGGCTCATGGACCGTCGCCGGCGGTCGCTGTCCGAGAGCTTCATGCGGACGCTGCTCGTTGTAGTCGCGCCGGAAGCGATCGAAACGGAGCTGTTGGCTGCGTCGCGTGGCCGCCGGTGGCGAGGCCGTCTCGTCCTGCAACGTGCGGTGCATGCGTTCGTGTCGTCCGTTCTGCTCCGGATGCGCAGGTGCAATCCGCTCCGGCACGATCCCCAGCTTCATCCACCACACCGACAGCCGCGACAGCCCGGCGATGGCGCGTGAGGCGAACGGCGCCCCGTTGTCGGTGCGGATCGCCTGCGGCAGGCCATGCTCGCGAAAGGCAGCTTCGAAAATCACGCGCACCCGCTCCGTGTCGGTCTTCTCCACCGCCTGGCAGCGCAGCAGGTAGCGGCTGCAGGCATCGGAGATGGTCAGCGGATCGATGCGCTCGCCGTCCCCGGTGCGAAACCATCCCTTGAAATCGGCACACCACACCCGGTTCGGTTCGGTCGCCGACTGAAACGGCGCCGTGTAGGGCTCGGTCCGCCGCCGCTTCCGCCGCCCGATCACCAACCCTTCGCGCGCCAGCAACGCCCCGATGGTGCTCGCCGCCGGCCACGGCTCGTCTGGCCACTTCCGTTCCAGCCAGGCCTTCAGCTTGCGCGGCCCCCATCGCATCCGCACCCGCCGCAGCTCCAAGATCATCTCCTCCAGCTCGGCCGCCGTCTGGTTCGGGTGCCGGTGCGGCTCCCGGCTCCGCTCCTCCAGGCCAGCTTCGCCGGCTTGTGCATACCGGGCCAGCACCTTGTACCCGCCTTGCCGCGAGATCCCGTAGGCCCGGCACAGTTCGCTCATGTTCCACTCGCCACTCTCATACTCGGCGACGAACTGCTTCCGCTGCTCCACCACTCCGCTCACTTTCCAGGGCATGCCTTGTTCCTACACGCCCTCGCCTCTGCGGCGGAGTGTCAACCATGTGCCCGGTCTGTTCTGTCAACTATCTGCCCGGTCTGCACCGATCGCCACCCGGCGTTGAAGCGCTGGGCTGCCGTCAACTATGTCCCCGGCTGGACAGTCAATCGCCCTCCGGGCTGGCCTGAATCAGATTTCCATTTCCTCGGCGTCCTCTGCGTTAGGTTTTGTTTTCTTTCAAAACGCTGCGAATCCCCGCCAGCGCCAGGTCGCGCTCGTCAATCTCGTACGGCTGATACAGCGAGACCCTGTCGAGCACGCCCTGGT
>DAIDBG010000080.1 GCA_027310225.1 bacterium
GCGCCAGCACCGTGAATCCGGCCCCCAGCGTAATGATCGCGAGCCAGACGCAGCGCTTGGCGATGGGGTAGAACTCCTTGAACCCGAACACCATCGAGAGCGAGGCGATGAAGGTCAGGCCCGACGAGGTGAGGGCAAGAAAGACGTAAACCGAAATGGCGAAGCCCCAGATGACGCCCCCGCTCGAGGTGTTGAAAGCGGCCCCGCCTTCGGTGAGCAGCATGTAGGCGACGAAGGCGAAGCTCAACAGCCCGGTCGCCACGCCATACTTCCACATTTCGCCCGCCGCGGATCTTTCCCGCCCGAGATTCAGGACGAGCCTGGTGAACCGCAGCGTGCCCTCCTGCCGCCACAACCGGCCGAGGTACTGCGCGACCTCGATAAAGTCCCTTGGTTCGCGAATCTCTAGCATGGCTGGTCTCCCGTGTTACGACGTCTTGATGGCGCGATTGCTCGGGACCGCGCCGCCATCGCCCGTCAGATAGTAAACCTGCGGTTTGGTGCCGAGTTGATCGAGCAGGCGCGTGCCGCGCTTGTTGGCGATCATCTTCGAAACCTCGCTGTGCGGGTCATCGAGGTTGCCGAAGTAGCGCGCGGTCGGCGGACACGCCACCACGCACGCCGGCGTGTATTCGCGCTGCTTGGGATCGGACGGATCCAGGTCGGCCGTGTCCCTGGGCGCTTTCGATATCCTGTGGTAGCAGAACGTGCATTTCGACACCACGCCGTTCGGCTGGATGCCGATCCCGCGCTCCCAGTCTTCCTTCGATTCGGGCTGCCGCCATGGCGGGTTCCAGGAGTGCTCGTCGCCGCTCTTGAACACCGCTTTGATGTCAGGTGCGGCCAGCGGTTTCTCGTCGGTGTAGAAGCGCGCGCCGTACGGGCAGGCGATCATGCAGTACTTGCAGCCGATGCACCGGTTCCAGTCAATCAGCACGACGCCGTCGTCGGTCTTGTAGGTGGCGCGCACCGGGCACACGGCCACGCACGGCGGGTTCTCGCACTGCATGCACGGCCGCGGGAACCATTTCATCTGCGGGCTCGGGTAATCGCCTTCGTTGAAGAAGATCACGTCATGCCATTGCTCGCCGGGCAGGCGGGTGTTTTCCATGGAGCAGGCCGCGGTGCACGCCTGGCAGCCGGTGCATTTCTCGAGGTCTATCACCATTCCCCACTTCATTGTCGTCTCCTGTGTGTCCTAGAACCGCTCGACCGTGACCTTGGTCGCGTAGTAGCTCGCCAGCCCGGAAATGGGCTCGGAACGGTTGACGATGACCTCGCTCGCATTGCCGCTCGGTGCGCGCATATTGTTCTTTGCCCAGCGGCCGTACGCCCAGTGCCCGAGAAGGGCCGGCATGACCACCACATCGGGCCGTGTGCCGCCGAAGTAGCGGGCGATCGCCTCGATGCTGCCCACCTCCGACTTGATCCGCACCCGATCGCCGTCGCGGATGCCGCGCTGTTTCGCGGTCTCGGGATGTATTTGCAGGTAAACGGTCTTCCTGCCTCCCACCGCCGGCTGGGCGATCGTGATCACGTGCGGCAGGTTGCCGCCGCGGCCTTCGGCCCGCAGCGGCAGCTTTGGCGTGTTGAAGTGCAGGTCGCCGCCGCCGTAGAACCTGGGTTCCAGCCATTGCGGGAAGCCCACCCGGGCCACCGCGACGCCCAGCGTCTTGTTGATGTAGGCCGAGTACTTCTCGTTGTCCTGCACGTAGCTCGCCTTGAACTCGAACTTGCCCGAGGCGGTCTTGAGCAGATTCTTCTTGACTTCTTCCGGCGTCATCGGCTTGTTGTAGCCGGTGCCGTCCCACTCGAAGAACTCGCCGCCCTCCTGGAGCCACCGGTACGGCTTCTTGTACCAGACGCCTTTCTCTTTCCACGACTCGAGGCTGTTCACTCCGTTGGTGCCCGGGTTCTCCTCGAAGCCCTTGGCAAGGTACTTCAGCACGTTCTCGGTGTCGCCGAGCGCCTTGTAGTACTCGCCCATCGGTCCTTTCATGCGCTTGCCGATCTCGATCAGGACATCGCCGAAAACCTTGGTGTCGTAGAGCGGCTTGACCGCCGGCACGCGCAGCATGCTCATCGGCCAGCCCTGGAACGGGTAAGTCGTGGCCTCCTGCAGCCGTTCGAGAT
>DAIDBG010000102.1 GCA_027310225.1 bacterium
ACATGGGGACGCTGCTCCGCCACGGCTCGGAGGCGCAGAAGCGCCAGTATCTGCCCAGGATCGCGAGCGGAGAGCTGCGGCTGCAATCCATGGCGGTGACCGAGCCCACAGCCGGCACCGACACGACCCGGATCAAGACCACGGCGGTCAGGAAGGGCGACCGCTACATCGTCAACGGGCAGAAGGTGTGGACCTCGCGCGTGCAGCATTCCGAGCTGATGATCCTGCTTGCGCGCACCTCGTCGCTCGAAGAGGTGAAGAAGAAGTCGGAGGGCATGTCCGTCTTCATCGTGGACCTGCGCGCGGCGTCGAAGAAGGGGCTGGCGATCAAGCCGATCCGCAACATGGTGAACCACGAGACCAACGAGCTCTTCTTCGACAACCTCGAGATTCCCGCGGAAAACCTGATCGGGGAGGAGGGCAGGGGGTTCCATTACATCCTGGACGGCCTCAACGCCGAGCGGATACTCATCGCCGCGGAGTGCATCGGGGACGGCTACTGGTTCACCGACCGGGCGACGAAGTACGCGAAGGAGCGCGTCGTGTTCGACCGTCCCATCGGCAAGAACCAGGGCATCCAGTTCCCGATCGCGCGCGCGTACGTCAACGTGCAGGCGGCGGACCTCATGCGCTACAAGGCGGCGGGACTGTTCGACGCGGGAAAGCCGTGCGGCGCGGAGGCGAACATGGCGAAGCTGCTCGCCGCCGATGCCTCGTGGGAGGCCGCCAACGCGTGCCTGCAAATCCACGGCGGCTTCGGGTTCGCGGCGGAATACGACGTCGAGCGCAAGTTCCGCGAAACGCGGCTCTACCAGGTGGCGCCGATTTCCACGAACCTGATCCTGTCGTACATCGGCGAGCACGTGCTCGGCATGCCAAGGTCTTTCTGAACCGCCAAGATGGCATATAAGACGCCAAGAAAACCAATAACGACAATGAAAATCCGAAATTCAAGAGCCGTTTGCTCAGCAAGAGCCTGTGCATAGCATCAGCCAATCGATGACAGTCCTGTTTTTCTTGAAATTGAATTTATGTTCCTTGGCGTCTCGGCGCCTTGGCGGTTAATTCATGCGTCCACTGGATGGAATCACGGTCGTGTCGCTGGAGCAGGCGGTGGCGGCGCCGTTCGCCACGCGCCAGCTCGCCGACCTTGGCGCGCGCGTGATCAAGATCGAGCGCCCGCGGGCGGGCGACTTCGCGCGCGACTACGACTACACGGTGAAAGGGCTGTCGTCGCACTTCGTCTGGCTCAACCGCACCAAGGAGAGCCTGACGCTCGATGTCAAGCACCCGAAGGCGAAGGAGATACTCGCGAAGTTGCTCGCGCGCGCCGACGTGTTCGTCCAGAACCTCGCGCCGGGCGCCGCGCGGCGGCTGGGGCTCGCGGCGGCGGATCTGCTGCCCGGGCACCCGCGGCTCGTCGTGTGCGACATCTCCGGCTACGGCGACAGCGGCCCGTACGCGCACAAGAAGGCCTACGACCTGCTGGTGCAGAGCGAAGCCGGCGTGCTGTCCGTGACCGGCACGCCGGAGGCGCCGAGCAAGGTCGGCATCTCGATCGCCGACATCGCGACCGGGATGTACGCCTACAGCGGGATCCTCACCGCGCTCTACGACCGCCAGAAGACCGGCAAAGGCGGCCGCGTCGAAGTCACCATGTTCGAAGCGCTCGGCGAGTGGATGGGATATCCCCTCAACTACACGCACTTCGGCGGAAAGGCGCCGCCGCGCACGGGCCCGGACCACGCCACCATCGTGCCCTACGGCCGCTACCGCGCGGGTGACGGGAAGGAGGTCATGCTCGGCTTGCAGAACGAGCGCGAGTGGGCCGCCTTCTGCGGGAAGGTGCTCGGGCAGCCGGCGCTCGCGGCCGATTCCCGCTACGACAGCAATTCCAGGCGCAATGCGCGCCGCGCCGAGGTGACGGCGCTGATCGAGAAGGCGTTCTCCGCGCTCACTGCCGAGCAGGTGGTGAAAAAGCTCGACGCGGCGGGCATCGCCAACGCGCGCATCAACACGCCGCAGGAAGTATGGGAGCATTCGCAGTTCAGGGCACGCAAGCGCTGGCGCGAAGCGGGCTCGCCGGCCGGCCCGCTGCCGGTGCTGCTGCCGCCGGCGACGCACGACGGGTTCGAGGCGCGCATCGGAGCGGTACCGGCGATCGGCGAGCACACCGGGCGTATACTGGCCGAGCTCGGGTTCGGCGATGCGGAGATCGCCGGGCTGCGTGCCGCTGCGGCAATTTAGAATTCTCGTTTTCGGAAACGGGTTCCATGAAGAAGGCGTCCAGACCGCCGGCCGTGGATGCGCAGCCGACGCGGGTGCTCTCGGAATTCCTCGCCGCGCTCCGCTATGAAGCGCTGCCCGCGGCTGTGGTGGCGCGTGCCGAGGAGCTGTTTCTCGACTGGTTCGCCTCCGCGCTCGCCGGCCGGGGCGCGCGCCCGGTGCAGATCCTGGAACAATTCGCCGCGCGGATGGGTCCGGCGGACGGCCCGAGCGAGATTCTCGTCTCGCGCCGGCGCAGCGCGCCGTTTTTCGCGGCGCTCGTGAACGGCGCGACGTCCCACGTCGTCGAGCAGGATGATCTGCACAACGGCTCCGTGCTCCATCCCGGAACGGTCGTGTTTCCGGCGGTGCTCGCCGCGGCGCAGGAAACCGGCGCCTCGGGCAAGGACCTGATCGTCGCCGCGGTCGCCGGCTACGAGGCGGGCGTGCGGGCAGGCGAGTTCCTCGGCCGCTCGCACTACAAGGTGTTCCACACCACCGGCACCGCCGGCAAGCTCGCGGCCGCGGCGGGCGTGGCGCGGCTGCTCGGCCTCGACGCCGAGCACACGCAGCACGCGCTGGGTTCGGCCGGCACCATGGCCGCGGGGCTGTGGGAATTCCTGCGCGACGCGGCCGACTCGAAACAACTGCACACGGCGAAGGCCGCGGCGGACGGGCTGATGGCGGCATACCTCGCGCGCGACGGTTTCACCGGCGCGCACCGCATCCTCGAAGGCGGGCAGGGCATGGCGGCGGGCATGTCGAACGACGCCGATCCCGCGCGCCTGACTGACGGCCTCGGCACGCGCTGGGCGCTGCCGGAGACCTCCTTCAAGTACCACGCCTCGTGCCGCCATACTCATCCCGCCGCCGATGCACTGCTGGAACTCATGCGCGCGCACCGGCTCAAGCCCGAGGACGTTTCATCCGTGACCGCGCATGTGCACCAGGCCGCTCTCGACGTGCTGGGGCCCGTCACCGATCCCCGGACGGTTCACCAGTCGAAGTTCTCGATGGGCTTCGTGCTGGCCCTGGTCGCGGTGAAGGGCCATGCCGGATTGTCCGACTTCACCGAGCCGGCGCTGCGGGACCGGGCGCTGCGCGCGTTCCACGACAAGGTGAAGATGGCTCTCGATCCGGAGATCAACCGCGCCTATCCGAAGCGCTGGATGGGGCGGGTGGCGGTCACGACGCGCGATGGCAGGACGCTCGAGCACAGGATCGCCTCGCCCAAGGGCGATCCGGACAATACGCTCACGCGCCACGAGCTCGAGGACAAGGCGTTCAGGCTCGCGACCTACGCAGGCGCCGCGACCCACGCGGAGATGAAGGCGGTCATCGCCCGCGTCTGGCGCCTGCATTACGAGCCGCACGTGCACGACCTCTTTCGTGCGCTCTGACAGGCGTGATCGTGCGTCTGACCGTGGCTGCACCGTCACCCCGGTGAAAACGAGCCTGCGAGTTTCAGTGAGGCTCACAT